>CALAYY010000191.1 GCA_937895465.1 uncultured Clostridia bacterium
ATGGGTAAAGCTTTAGATGCCTTTGAATGTCTTGATTTAATAATAAAAACTTCTGTTATGCCCAATCTTATCTGTGCCGGCAATGACTGGCGGGGAATGGGAATAGGCGATGATGATTTTTGGGCAACATACAGTCCTGAAACCAATATTGTACTGACCTCAGCCATTTCAGATGCAATGGTCGGCTCAACAGAAAAAAGTATTACATTGTTGCCTGCACTATATGATGAATATAAGAAAGGTTCAGTAGAAGGCTTTCAAACAAGATGCGGTGCAGAAGTCGGTATAGCTTGGGATAAGAAAAAGGGAATAATTAATGTAAAGATAAAATCTCGTAGGGCAATAATTTTTGACCTTATTTTACCTGAAGGAACAAAACGATATAAAGGTCTGGAAAATGAAAAGTATGATCCAGAAACACGCATTATAAAAGATATCAATCTTGCGGCAAACAAGATGATTAATCTTGAAATCAGAATATAAGTTGTTATCTAATTAATATATCAAAAAAGCAAGCATGAGCTTGCTTTTTTGATATATTTTATAATTAATAAATATTTCTTGTTTAAAAAACACCCTGAGCCATCATTGCTTCTGCTACTTTTTTGAAGCCTGCAAGATTGGCGCCTGCAACTAAGTTGTATCCTAGTCCATATTCTTCAGCAGCTTCTTTTGAAACCTTATGAATATTTATCATCATTCTTCTTAGTTCTTCATCAACTTTTTCCTCTGTCCAAACAAGACGCTGAGAGTTTTGAGCCATTTCCAAAGAAGATACACCCACGCCGCCTGCATTAACCGCCTTAGCTGGTGCTACAACCATATTCTTTTGTTCCATTAAGTAAAACAATGCGTCGTTAGTTGTAGGCATGTTGGCTACTTCTATATAATATTTTATACCGTTGTCAACTATCTTTTTTGCCCATTCCATATTAACATCGTTTTGCATTGCTGAAGGCATGATAACGTCAACTTTTTCAGACCAAGGTTTTGAATTAGGAATAAATTTAACCCCAAACTTATCAGCATAGTCTTTAACTTTGTTGCGTCCTGAATTACGCATTTCTAACATATAATTGACTTTTTCTTCTGTAGAAACACCCTCAGGGTCATAGATGTATCCGTCAGGACCTGATAAGGTAACAACCTTAGCACCTAGCTGCATTGCCTTTTTGCATATACCCCATGCGACATTGCCAAAGCCTGAGATAGCAATAATCTTGCCTTTTATATCTTCGCCTTTATGTTTTAAAACTTCGGTCAAATAATACATTGCTCCATAACCAGTTGCTTCAGGGCGAATCAAAGAGCCGCCGTATGATAAGCCTTTGCCAGTAAAAACACCATTTTCCCAAGTGCCTTTGAGCCTTCTGTATTGACCGTACATATAACCGATTTCACGGCCGCCAACACCCATATCTCCAGCAGGCACATCCACATCAGGGCCAATATACCTATATAAAGCCGTCATGTACGACTGACAGAAACGCATAATTTCCCCATCTGACTTTCCAGCAGGATCAAAATCAGAGCCGCCCTTGCCGCCTCCAATGGGCATACCAGTCAAAGAGTTTTTAAAAATCTGCTCAAAGCCCAAAAATTTGATTATACCGGCATATACATTTGATTGAAATCTAAGACCGCCCTTGTATGGTCCTAAAGAGCCGTTAAATTGACAGCGATAGCCGATATTAGTATGATGGTTTCCGTTATCATCCATCCATACTACACGGAAAGTAAACATCCTTTCAGGCTCAACAATTCGATTAAGCAAATCAACCTTTTCATACTCTGGGTGCTTATCAACCATTGGGGAAATAGAAGTTAAGACTTCTTCTACAGCTTGCACAAATTCAGGCTCATTGCTATGCTTAGCTTTAACATTTTCAATAACACTTTTGACATATGCATTCATAAATTTATTTTCTCCTTTTTAATTTCTTTAGGATAAAATGACCGTTACAAAATTATTATAATAGCATTTTATATAGTTTAGCACATTAGCTTATTGTTACAAAATCCTTGGGCATAATAATTATTAATAACTCATATAACGAGATAATAATGATGCGGATAACAAAAGTTATCCGCATCGAGACAAGGGGAGAATATTATTTTAATAACATTAAAAATATTAATTCATTGTTGCGTTTAGCTGAGTGATTTTATCCTTTATTTTCTGCTTGCCTTTAGAAACCATTTCAGTAACAGGGGAATTGCCTTCAACTAAAGCAGCGCCAATAAGAGCGCCTAAAGCCAAACCTAATATCATTGATGTGCGCATAAAAGATTTCCTCCTTTTTTATTTGCTGTGATTAGTATTAGTATTAATTATATAATTATTTATTACATATTTTGGATATATAACTTTTAAACAAAAAAAACACATAATTTAATGATTGATAATAATGGCAATTAATATTAAATTATGATAGAATTTCCAAAAAGAGGAAAAAAATGCGTACACTTGGAATAGATTATGGTGATAAAAGAATTGGCCTTGCCTTGAGTGATGAGCTTGGAATAATTGCAAGTCCTTTAGAAGTTTATTATCGTAAGTCGTTAAAAGAAGATTTTAAATATCTTGAAAGAATTATTATAGAAAAGAAAGTTGGCAATATAGTAATAGGTTTGCCTATTAATATGGACGGCACACTGGGAGAAAGAGCAAAAATCACAAAAGAGTTTGGTCAGCAGCTTTTTTCATTAATTTCTTTACCGATAATTTATGTCGATGAAAGATGGACTTCGATTGAATCAGAAAGAATTTTGATAGAAGGCAATGTTAGGCGGGAAAAGCGCAAGGCTTTGATTGATAAGATGGCTGCTCAAAACATATTGCAAAGATTTTTGGACAGTCCAAAAAACAAATAAAAACTGTTCAAATTAATAATACTAATAAAGTAAAAAAGGAGACTATTATGGCTGAAGAAAAAAAGGATTTTGTGGTAGATTTGTTACCTGATGACAGCGGAGAGATAATAACATTACTTGATGAAGAGGACAATGAAGTGCCTTTTTATCAAATAGCCTGCATAGAGCATAATGATGATTTTTATGCTATGCTTCAACCGGCTACAGAAGTAGAAGGCATAGAAGAGGATGAAGTAATAATTGTAAAGATGCTTGAAGCTAAAAGTGAAGATGAAGATTTGTTTGAGCCTGTTACAGATGAGAATTTGTTAGACAAATTATATGAAGCTTACATAAAGGCAGTTGAAGAAGAGCAAGACGATGATGAAGATGATGAAGATGATGAAGAAGATGAAGAATAAATAAGATAATTTTAATTAATCTTTTACAAATAGAAAGTATTAAGTCAATTCACTGGCTTATACTTTTTTATTATATTAAGGAAAATGTCTCATATTATAAACAATAATTAATTGCTAGCTTATATATTTTATGCTATAATCTATAAGGCTTTTATTAAAAAGTCAAATTACACACCCGATATCGACACGGTTTTCGTTGCTTTTATCTTCTAATAAAAGTTTATGACCGAAATAAAAATCGAGCGGGGAGGAAAAACGGAGGATTTTTTTATGTCAGTAATTTCTATGAAACAGTTATTAGAGGCAGGCGTTCATTTTGGACATCCAACAAGAAAATGGAATCCCAAAATGAAAAAGTATATTTTCACCTCTCGTAACGATATTCACATTCTTAACTTGGAACAAACAGTTGAACTAATTGATGAAGCTTATGCTTTTGTTAAGCAGCAAATTATCGAAGGCAAGTCGGTATTGTTTGTCGGCACCAAAAAACAGGCTGCAGAAGCAATTCAACAAGAGGCAGAACGCTGCGGACAGTTTTACATCAGTACAAGATGGTTAGGCGGCACATTGACCAATTTTACTACTATTCGTTCAAGAATTGACCGTCTTAACAAGCTCAATCAGATGGAAAAGTTAGGCGAATTTGATTTGTTGCCCAAGAAAGAAGTATTAAAGCTAAAGGCTGAGCGTGATAAGCTTCAGCAAAATCTTGGCGGTATTAAAGATATGCGTTCTTTGCCTGGTGTTATTTTCGTTATTGACCCTAAAAAAGAACATATAGCTATAAGAGAAGCCCGTTCAATGAAAATACCTGTAGTAGGTTTGGTTGACACTAATTGTGACCCTGATGAAGTTGATTATATTATACCCGGTAACGACGATGCTATAAGAGCTGTAAAATTAATTGCAGGTGCAATTGCAGATGCCGTTATTGAAGCCCGTGAAGGGGAACAGGGAACAGTGTCTACACAAGAAGAAAAAATGGAAGCTTTGAGTGAAGAAGCGCTTTTAAATGATGTTGAAGAATCAGCAGCTGAAAAAGAGGAAGTTATTGAACCAAAGGCTCAAAAACGAACCAAAAAAGTAGCCGCAGCTTCTGAAGATGCTGAGTCAGAAGTAGAAGAAAAAAAGACTAAGAAAGCAAAAGCAAAAGAAGATATTGCAGAATAAATAAAAACATATCAAAGATAAATAATAATTATAAAAGGAGAACGCAATGGTAACGACAAAGGATATTCAAGAATTGCGTGCCAAGTCGGGAGCGGGCATAGTTGACTGTAAAAATGCGCTCACCGAAGCTAATGGCAATATGGAAAAAGCAATAGAGATATTAAGAGAAAAAGGCAAGGCTGCCGCAAGCCGTAAAGCAAACAGAATTGCTGCAGAAGGACTTGTTGAATCTTATATTCACTTCGGCGGAAGAATAGGTGTTTTGCTTGAAGTTAACTGCGAAACAGACTTTGTTGCAAGAAGTGATGAATTTAAAGAGTTAGTTCATAATATAGCAATTCATATAGCAGCAGCTAATCCGCTTTATCTTAATGTTGAAGATGTTCCGACAGAAGAACTAGATAAAGAAAAAGAGATTTTGAGAGTTCAGGCTTTGAACGAAGGAAAACCTGTCGCTGTAGTTGACAAAATGGTAGAAGGCAGAGTTAAAAAGTATTATAAAGAAATATGTCTTACCGAACAAGAATTTGTGAAAGATCCTTCCAAAACAATTAAGGACTTAATCATAGAAGCTACCGGCAAGATAGGCGAAAAAATAAAGATAAGAAGATTTGTCCGCTATGAGGTCGGTGAAGGATTGGAAAAGCGGTCAGATAATCTGGCGGAAGAAGTTGCAAAACAGGTTGCTAACGCCCAGAACAAATAAAAAACCGCAAGGACACAATAATTAAGCATTTTGTGTCCTTTTTTTTAAAAGGTGCTATTAACAAGTTTAGTATCTTTTGATATAATTACTTAAGGAGAAAGTATGAGTTATACTAGAGTATTATTAAAAATAAGCGGAGAAGCGTTGGCGGGTGAAGACAAGTTCGGTATCAATCCGTTAATGGTTGACCATGTTGTCAGGCAATTAAAGGAAATACATTCTTCAAGTATTCAGATAGGAATAGTTATTGGCGGCGGAAACTTTTGGAGAGGCAGACAAGGCGCCAACATGGACA
>CALAYY010000192.1 GCA_937895465.1 uncultured Clostridia bacterium
GGTCAATTTCTCTAACTTCATCATAACTTATTTCTGCACCGTACTTTTCAGCCTGATTTGCCATAAGCTGCCCAAGTTCAAAGCCGTTAACTCCTTCAATTGCCGGATAATTATCAACCTTGTCTGTCATTGTAATCTTTCCGCCCAAAACCTCTTTTTCAAAAACAAGCGTATTAAGCCCGCCGCGTGAAGCGTACAATGCTGCGGTAAGTCCTGCAGGTCCGCCGCCTATAACAATAAGATCGTACATACATGCTCCCATATTCTTTATAAAAAAATTATATCATACATATTATATAAAAAAAATCAAGTATTGTTATTTTATCACACTTCTAATGTTTTTATAAACACAGCAAAATACTTCCATAACCCTTTTTTATACTATTCTCATCTTTGAACACTTTATTTATGATATAATTATATTAATCTACAAAGGAGGTGCCGCAATGAATGATTGTTCCAAGAATTTTGTTTCAATCAGCGAGGCGAGCGGACTGAGTTATGAACAAATAATATCAAAGCTTAATGAAAATCAACAAAGTAAAGACATAGTAATCAATGACTTTGACAGACTCAAACCCAAACAAAAGTCTGATTATATAAAAAAGTTAGCTCGTGATATGTGCTTTCATTATTATTCTAATGAAGGCAGAATGGATGCTGAAAGATTGGATGAATGGATAGAAATTATGTCGCGTATGGTAGGCTTTGAAAACCATGCAGTCAAAATGAACTATCTTCAAAAACGCATTAACGCACGAAAGGTCGTGTTTTTGGGTGCAACAGGAAAGGGACACCTCAAAAGAGAAGATCTAACAAAAATTTGCAAAGGTTACGGATTTTTGGACAACCAAATAGATATCAGAGATGATTATGCAAGACTTACTAATATCAATATGGATTTTTTGAAAAACAACAGAAGGTTTTTGGGGCTTGTAATTGGTGCAGTACCTCACAGCATCAAGGGAGTTGACAGCGGCAATCTTGTAAGCTACTTAGAGAATAATCATTACGATTATCCGCCTGTAAGAATATGTAAGGACAACAATAACAACTTGGGCTTTTCTGCCAGCACAGTAAAACAGGCATTGTCTGATTTAATACGCTTGGCAGCTGATGAATAAAGATACATAAAGCGGTTAAAAATTTAACCGCTTTTTTTATGTCTAATTTTCAAACAAGAAATAAATTACATATCTTAAAAATCAAATTTTTTGAGATTTTCACCTGATGTGATTTTGTCTTCAGATAGATTTATAATTTTATTTTCAACCCCGTACCGAATTGCACGCCGTATCTGTCTCAAACCTTCTTCTGTGTTTTTTGAGCCAAACAGCTTTATAACTTCCTGTTCTAAGGCATCCTTGGGCAGACTGACTTGATTTTCCACTATATATCTTATTGCATTGATAATTTCGTAAATGCTGATATCGCTCATAGTGCGTGTGCTGTTAATACGGTAAATATTATATTTTTGTTTATCGGCATTTTTCTTCCAATAAAATATATTGTCGCCTTCCTGCACGCTGTCGCATTTTATGTGGTCTAAAACTTTGCTAATCTGTGCTTCTATTCTTGCACCAGAACGGGTTATTCCGCTGGATTCTAAGACAGAACGCAAAATTGTGCGGTAGCTTACAGGATATTCAGCATCTATTATCATCTTAGTAATCTTTATCAAATGAGGCTGATTGTATTCAGTACTAAAATATGAGCTTGGAATAATCTTCTTCGGAATAACTGCCTTTTTGTATTCGGCTTCTAAAGTATTGGTAATTACTATTTCTTTTGGTTTTAGTGTTTCGTCTTCTTCTATATAGTCATCTACTTCATCAATAATAATTTCATTAGACGCACTTCTTAGGTCTTCTATCTTTCTGACAATTCTCTTAATTGCTTTTTCAGGGCTGTCAAAATAATCCAAAGACCATACTCTTATAAGATTCCAGCCTAACTTTTTTAACACATTAAAAGGCGAAACTTCTCGGTCTTTTACCGTTTTTACCTTAAAGCAGCCTGCACCGTCACACATTATGCCCAAAATAAATTTTTTGCTGTCATCTGGGTGTACAACCGCAATGCTTATTTTGTATCCAGAGGTGCCGTAATTAACTACGCCGTCATAGCCTTTTTCTTTTAAGCCTTTTAAAATCTGTTCTTCTATGCCTTCTTTTAGCAACTCCAAAGAGCTTGCCTTATGTACAAGTGAGCTTCTGCCTTTTTGAGCATATTCTAAAAAGCCTCTTAATGCTATGACACCTTGAGAAGTGGTTGCAGAAGGATTAATCATATCGTAAGTAATACTTGAAAATATAATCATCTCATATTTTGCTCGAGAAACGGCAACATTTAGCCTTCTCCATCCGCCGTCACGGTTAAGCGGTCCAAAGTTAAGGCTTAATTTGCCTCGTGCGTCCTGACCGTAGCCTACCGAAAACAAAATTATATCACGCTCATCCCCTTGGACATTCTCAAGGTTTTTTACAAATAACGGCTCTGTCCTTTGCATTGCATATTGCTCTAATTTAGGGCTTTGACGGAATGTTTCAGTCAGCATATCGTCTATTAAGTTTTGCTGAACAACGCTGAAGGTCACTATTCCTATACTCATTTTTCGTAATTCTGGGTGAGAAAGTCTTTTTATTACCTCTTCGGTAACAGCCAATGCTTCTTCTATGTTTTGTTTTGATTTGCCTCGGTCATAAATGCCGTTGATTTTTACAAACTTAATAGAGCTTTGAGAGTCTGAAGGCGACGGAAAAGTATATAGACTGTTGTCATAAAAAGAACGGTTAGAAAACGCTATCAGACTTTCATCACGGCTTCTGTAATGCCATTTTAGGTGAATTTCCGGCATATTGAGAGCAAGGCAATCATCAAGAACACTTTCTAAGTCTTCACTTAGGCTCTCTTCTTCATTGACATTGATATTGATATTTTCAAAAAACGATGTGGGCGGCAGCTGTTTTGGGTCTCCCACAATTATTGCAGCTTTTGCCCTTGACAATGCGCCAACGGCTTTTGCTGTGGTAAGCTGAGAAGCCTCGTCAAATATCAACAAATCAAAAGGCTCCTGCGGGTCGATATATTGAGCTACTGTTACCGGACTCATAAGCATGCAGGGCGCAACCTTGGGCAAAATATTGGGTATCTGTTCAAATAATTTTTTTATCGTTATGTTTCGTCCTGTTCCTTTTACAGCACGTTGGAATATGCCAAGCTCTGACATTTGAGATGATTTGATATCAAAATTGGGCAGATTCATTTTGAGTCTGGCAGAAAGTAGCTGTCTTGAAACAGTTCTATACTTTTGTTCAAGCTCTTTAAACCGTCTTATCTTTTCTTCAAACAGTCTGCCTGTAAACTTATTGAGCTCGTCATCATTAATTACTATATACTCTATAACTGCTTTTAAAAGCGACTTTTTAAATGCAGGGATAAGCATATCATGGTCAAGTCCGCTGTCATACGCACTTGTCACAAAGGACAAGCCCATTCCGTTAAGATCTTCTTTCAAACTGTTATATGCACAGCGTTCTTTTAACTCGTCCATTGACCACATCACAGCCTTGTCAGTCAAGGTTTCCAAATACCATTCTTTGGGGTTATGTATCTTATCAAAAGCAATTAAGAGTAGATTGTTTAGGTCTGTTTTATCTATAACAAATTGTTGATAATCAGCTTTTATAGTCTTAGGCAAACTGGCAGTCAATAATTTTTGCTTTTCTTCAGAGCTTAAAGCGGCACGGCTTACACATTCACGGTATTTTGTGTATTGAGTTAGGCTGTCAGAAATATATGTATAGTCTTTGTCAATAAGTTCTGGAACTGATGAGTTCAAAAAATCTGTGCCCTTATTAAGAGTATCCATGCACTGCTGATATTTTTGCACCTGTTCTATATCATTCAAAAAATTCTCTTTATATTTGGTTTTTGAATTGGCAGCCTTTTTCAAGATTTTTATTATTGCACTCTTTTTTATCAGCTTTTTTATGCCTTTATAGCCACGGTATTCCAAAACAATATTAGACGGTACTGGTTTTAATGCGGTCACATTATATCTTTTTTCAAGCGCATTTTTTAAAACTTCAGTTTGAATACCTAGCTCGGCATGTTGAGATAGTTTTTTCAAGTTAGAATCAGACAGCTTTTCTAACGAATCCATTTCAACATAGTTTTCACATAGATAACAGCATATCTCCATAAAATCTTCAAATTTTTGATATGTATCTATGTTTTTTAGGTCAATTTGCGCCAACAAAATTTCGGTATATCCCCTTAGCTTGCTAAGAGATGCCAAAAACTTTTTTATTGCCGCAATGCTTTCAATTTTTAAAGATTGTGAATATTCGCTCTGTCCTATGTGTTCTAAAATAGAGCCGTTAGGATGTCCCATATCTTTTCCCAAAGCTTTTAGTTCATTTAGCTTGCTCTCGGCAATCTCTATCTTATCCTTGTCAAACATAAGGACAATATCTTTGGGGAAATCAAACTGATCCAAAAACTCATAGGCAAGATATTCATTGAGAGCCTGCGATAATGAAAAACCGTATTTTTGGGGACGGTGAAGCTTGAGCATATATGACGCCAATGTTTGTCTGGTATGCTCTAACTTTTCTTTAGTAGCTTTAAAATCTTCTGGCTCATAAACCTTAGTAATCTCGCTGGTCTTTCGTAAGTTATCCAAAACACCTTTTTTATCTGTTTTATCAGAATGTAGCTCCAGACAAAATTCGCCTATGCCTATTTCTTCCAGTCTGTTTTTTACTACTGACAATGCCGCCATCTTTTCAGCGACAAATAATATCCTCTGCCCCTTAAAAAGTCCGTTAGCTATAATATTGGTTATTGTTTGCGACTTGCCTGTTCCAGGCGGTCCATGCAAAACAAAGCTCATATTTTTGTTGGCAAAATAAATTGCCTCTAATTGGGAGCTGTCTGCTTCTATGGGCAGGATTATTTCTTCATTCATCCATCTATCGTCAATATCCTTAACTTCTAATGAAGTTTTGTTAAAAGGAATGCCGCTTATAAGTCCTTTGACAACAGGTGTTTTTTGAAAGGTCTGCAATCTGTTTCGTATGTCATACCACATGACAATACCAGAGAAAGAAAAGTTAGAAATATAACTTTCTTCTAAGATATCCCACCCTGGCTGATTCATAACCAAGTGTCTTACTGTATTAAACACTGCATTGACATCAATAGAATTTTGTGAAGTTCGGGGCAAAGGGTCAAGTCCGCCCGCCTCCAAAGAATACTGCTGACGCAGCATTTCTAATAATGTAATATTAAAATATGATTCGTCATCACGGGCTTTTATGATATATCTCTTGGCGTTTTTTCGTGTTAAATCCAAAGGTATCAAAACAAGCGGAGCATATAAAGGACGTTCGGAAACATCATTTTCATACCACTTCAAAAGCCCTAGGCATAAGTACAAGGTGCATACGCCGTTTTCTTCTATGCTGTATTTATATTTTCTATACACATTAGTTATAGTGCCTTTGAGCTTGATTTCGTCAAGCGCTGTTCTTAATTTGGATTGAGTGAGTTCTTTTTCAATCAGCTTAAAAAATGCTCCTGATACTTTTGCACCGTCTGCTATCTCATAATTATTTACCAAGCTTTCAGCTTCTTTCATTACAGGCAAAATATCATATTGATTGCCGTTACAAAAGCACTCAGCAAGATGTTTTAAAGAATCTCCCAAAACAGGCAAAACGTTTTTGGTCAGCTTAAAATTAAGCAACGAATTTTTGAGCGTTAGGTCAAGCAGTTTTCTTTCCCAATACTTTTGCTTGGACATTATTTCGTCCATTTCTTGAACTTGAGTTATATTGAGTTTTTTGGGCTTCTTGCCCTCTTGTTCTATGCTTTCAATTTCTATTTCATAGCCGTTTGGCGTAAAAATCCTTTTGGGGTTGGGATAAATATAACTTAATCTGCACCTCTTTATATCTATTGAAAACAAAAATGTACTTTCTTCATTAAGCTTGGTCTTAGCAGATATTCTGGCATTGTCAAAGCCCTGAGCATAACCTCGGTCAAAAAGATTGGGGTCAATCAAAAAGATTTCGCCCAAAGCGGATTTTTTGGATAATTCGGCTATGTCATCATTGATACAGTCTGAAAATGTATTATCGTCAAGCCATGCACCGACCAAAATATTTTTTTCAAAAAACGCTAAGATGGGGTTAAGCCCTGTTTCTTCTAACAATGCCGCATACAAAAATGCAGCTTCTGATAAAGTGCCGGATTTTGTTTCTAAGACATTGGCTAACCTTATAGGCAAACCCAAAGTGCGGTTGTCATTGATTATGGGGCTTATCTCAATATGCTGGTCATATAATCCGTTAAAAACTGCGGCGGCTTCTAATAAGACCCTGTTATTTTCGCCGTTATATGCTATAAAATTATTGGATTTGTTCCACTTTTTTAGATAACTTAAGGCGTCATGAAATATCTTTTTTGAGTCTATATTTTGTGGTGTTACAAAGGCGGCCGTAAGCTCCGGATAAACCTCTGTGCCTGTCCAATAATCATAAGGCAAAACCTTGACAATATTCTTTTTAGTATATAGGTCTTTGCCTTCGGCTGTAACTTTTAATATAATCTCACAATCCGTTATGCTCTCTAATGCTATCAAATATTTTTGGTCTATATCTATTTTGAGAGTATTGACGTCTATTTTGAGATTTTTGGGCAAAACATCCAGATGATATATGCTGCTGCTTATTATGCCTTGTGCGGACGACACGCTGATATCAACAGCCAAGATATCTTTATCTGTTGTGTTTTCTATATATAATTCATTAATTAGATGAACACCGTTATTGACTGCTGCAAAGCTCAATGCTTCCGCTGTGGAAAATTCCACTTTCAAAATATCCATGTTAACTCCTATTTTAATAGGATTATAACATATTCATCGGTTTTTGTTCAATAAATGTATAAGGCAACAAGTTTTTTTAATCTAATTTTAATTTTGGCTGTTTTATATACTTTTTGCTCATTTTACAAAAAACATCAGAAGAAGCATATACCTGCTTTAATACTTTTATTCCTTTTGCTTTATTCTGCCATTCTAAATCCAGCTTTGATATTTTCGAATATACAGCTTTTTCATAATCTGCATTGCTAGAGTATACAAGGCAATAATGCCTATAAACCATACGAAAAAAATCGGAGGCATAGGAACCATATATAACGCTTCTCTTATGACGGTATACGGCAGCAGTAGACCCAAAAAAGTAATTGCAAGTGTAGAGATGATTAGCGCTTTGGATGCACGGCTTTCAATAAAAGGTCTCTTTGCCGTTCTTATGAGATGTACAATAAGCGTTTGTGTGGCAAGCCCTACCATAAAACTACCTGTTTGAAAAAATGCTTGTTTTTCCAGTGTATTTGCCTTAAATACAAAAGATAAAACCAAATATGTCATAATATCAAATATGGTTGATACCGGACCAAACCAAAACATAAATCGCTTTATTCCTAACCCATCCCAATTTCGCGGTTTTAAAAGATATTCTTTATCAACATTATCAAAAGGTATCGTGACTTGTGAAACATCGTAGAGAAGATTTTGAGCAAGCATCTGAATAGGGAGTAAAGGCAAGAATGGAAGAAATATACTAGCAAAAATAAGACTAAACATATTACCAAAATTGCCGCTTGTTGCCATCTTTATATATTTGGTGATATTTCCAAATGTTTTTCGTCCTTCTATAACGCCTTCCTCTAATACCATCAGACTTTTTTCAAGTAGAATAATATCCGCACTCTCTTTGGCGATAT
The DNA here is from genome assembly GCA_937895465.1 of uncultured Clostridia bacterium. Classification (GTDB taxonomy): domain Bacteria; phylum Bacillota; class Clostridia; order Christensenellales; family DUVY01; genus DUVY01. Next base: position 7,801 of record CALAYY010000192.1, read on the forward strand.
CCACAGCAGAATCAACCGAAATGCCCACATCAGCCCTATGAAGAGCAGGGGCATCGTTAATACCGTCACCTAAATAACCTACTGTATGACCGTTTTCCTGCATAGCTTTTACTACACGCTCTTTTTGTGCGGGGGCAAGCTTTGCAAAAAGATTTACTTTTTCCGTCTGTTCTTTTAATTCGGCTTCTGTCATCTTCTCAATATCTATGCCAAGAAGCATCTTTGAAACATCAAGACCTACTTTGGCACATACCGATGCTGCGACTTTTTCGTTGTCACCTGTCAGAACAACAACACGCACTCCATGCTCATGTAAAGCCTTTATCGCCGTCTTGCTGCTTTCCTTGGGCGGATCAAGAAAACCAACATAACCTATAAGTACCATATCGCTTTCATCTTTAACGCCAAAAGAGTTTATATCCCGAATATCATTTTTTTGAGCTACTGCTATAACTCTGATCCCTTTGGAATTAAGGCTGTCAGAAACCTCCAAAACCTCTTGGCGTATTTGCGCATTAAGCGGAAGCACTTTTCCTTTATATTCAGCAAAGGAACAACAGCTTAGCATCTCCTCAACTGCACCTTTAGTAATTAACTGGCGTTTGCCAGATTTGTCTTCTAGCACTACCGACATTCGCCGACGGGAAAAATCAAAAGGAATTTCGTCAACTTTCTTATAACTCTCCAAAATGGGAAGATGTCCTTCTTTTTCTGCTCTGGTAATAATTGCAAGGTCTAGAAGATTTTTTAGTCCTGTTTGAAACCAACTGTTTAAATAGGCATGTCTCAACACCCGCAGTTCCTCATTGCCGTGTATATCAAGATAACGCTCTAATATAATTTTGTCCTCAGTTAATGTTCCCGTTTTATCGGTGCAAAGTATATCCATAGCACCAAAGCTCTGGATAGAGGCAAGGCTTTTTACAATAGTTTTGTGTTGAGACATTGATATCGCACCTTTAGCAAGGGTACTGGTCATTATCATAGGCAAAAGCTCAGGCGTAATACTTACGGCGACGGCAAGAGCAAATAATAATGCCCCTATCCAATCTTGTTTGAGTGCACCGTTTACTAAAAATATTACAGGAACTAATATTACAGTCATCTTCATCAGTAGGCGGCTTATTCCTGCAATGCCTTTTTCAAAATTTGTTTGTGCCCTGCGTCCGCTTAGGGTTTTGGCTATAGAGCCAAAATAAGTATCATTTCCCGTACGAATTACTATACCAGTAGCTTTGCCACTCACCACATTAGTACCCATAAAGCAAATATTAGAGCTTTCCAAGGCGGTGCAATCCGCTTTTTTTAATACAGAAAATTTTTCTACTGGTTCAGATTCTCCGGTAAGGGAAGCTTGCCCTAAAAACAAGTCTTTTGCATAAAGTATTCGCAAGTCAGCCGGAATCATATCTCCTGCTGAAAGCTGCACTATATCGCCCGAAACAATATTGCGCATCGGTATTTCTGAAAACTTGCCGTTGCGTAAAACTGAGGCGTTTGAGGAGACCATCGCCTTTAACTTATCTGCCGCTTTATTCGATTTAGACTCTTGAAAAAACTGAAGCACACTAGATATGATAATCATCAATAGAATCATTGTAATAGTTGCCCATGAATCAGTCTCTGTAAGTAATACCTCTGTAAATAATGCCACTAAGGCAACAATAAAAAGTACAAGATTAAAGGGATTGGCAAATGATAAAACAAACCGTATAAAAGAAGAGCGTTTTTTACGAGTAATTATAATATTCTCACCGTTTTTTATTATTCTGTTTTCCGCTTCTTCATCTGATAGGCCGCCTAAGCGTGAATCTAGGGCTGTCAATAGCTCTTCCCGTTCTAGCCGTGCCAAATGGGCGACCGCTGTTTCCGTCTCTGCGGATTTTGGAATCAAATCTTTTCTGCGCATAATTATCACTCTCCTATATAATTTTGTAAGAGACTTTCAGCGCTTAATATTCCCATTGTTAATGAAAATTAAAAAAGCGCCCGACGATCCAGGCGCTGAAAAACACAAACCCAAACGGTGTTACATTAACACCGTCCTGATAAGGACAGGCCCTGGATGATATTCAATTCGTTTACTTGGTAAATCGTCCATATTAGTTTCCTATATTATTATATGTCTTAAATTAAAACCGTCAAGCAATACAACCGGAGACAGAACAATAAGAGACTATTATTGCGAAAATCCCAGTCTCTTTCTACAAAAGCCCCGCCTACAGTATATTAAAATTTAGCTCCTGTTTTTATTATTTTATTGCATATCAATTAATCATTTGTTTTTTGGCTGTTTTTTGTGTTGGCTTTATATTTTTTTTAGATGCTGCCGCATCCAACACCTATTTGCAAAATCACTATTCCGCCTTGACCTTTTACATCAGCAAGACATACATCATCGCCTGAAGTGTTTTTTAACACCATATTAAAAGTTTGACCTCTAGGTATGACTATAATAGCATTTCCAATCAGCTGTCCTGAAGTCTGATTAGTGCTTGAAACTGACGCCACTTTTCCGTTAACTATCAAGGATAATTCAATAGTTGATTTTGACTCTGTACCGTCAACTGTAATCCACCAATTGACATAATAAGTTCCGTTTCGCAAACTGAAAACTCCTGTATCAGAGTCATAGTTAATACAAGCCGAATTATTAACGCTCAGTCTATTAAAAATGTAATTAGCCCCATCTGGCAAAACTGTAGATAACGGACTGACACCGTTGGAAAACAGTCCTGCAACCACACTGCTAGGACCAACTGGACCCATCGGGCCAAGAGGGCCTATTGGGCCTATTGCCCCAGTCGGACCTGCAGGACCTATTGGCCCTTGCGGACCTGTTAGACCTATCGGACCTATTGGCCCTTGCGGACCGCGAGGGCCTTGAAACCCTTGCGGACCTTGTGGGCCCTGCCGCCCTTGCTCTCCTCTTCTTCCCTGACAACCTTGCGGCCCCTCACAAAAACACACTTCATCTTTTTTAAAGTTATCGTTATTATCCATAAAACACACCCATTATTTTTTATATAATACTATCAATATATGAAAAAACAAATCAGCTTGACAACATTAAAATCTCAATCCATTAAGATGCTTTTTTCTGATTGCAAATTGCTTATATTAATAGTAAAATTAAACACGAAATAGTGATTAAGTTAAGGCATATATTATAATATCTTATTTATCAAAAGCACTATTTTTTGCATTGTATTGTTTTGCTTTTCATTTTATAGCACTTTCAGATATTTTATATTTTTAAAACTATTTTGACGCATCTATGAGCAAGTATTAATCATATAATTTTTTAGGGGAAAAGAGGAATTTTATGAAAAAGAAAAAGGGAAAAGCAAAGAAAAGCAAAAAGATCAAGATAATAATTTTGATAGTTTTTATCTTATTGGTTTTGGGCGGTGGAGCATATTTTACATACGATTTTTTAAGAGTTAAAGATATGACTTTGACAGTCAATGTCCTAGGTGTAGAAGAAAATCAGACATTCAAGTTAAAAATGGGTAAGATTATTGACCTCAACGAGCCTGATATAGAAGGCTATGACTTTAAAGGCTGGTACTATAATAAGGAATTCTCTAAGCCTTTTTACCCTAGTAAGAACTTTATTTTTAAAAAAATTACCCTTTATGCCAAAATGGATATTAAGACCTATACAGCAACCTTTTTTAGTAACGGCGGCAATGAAATCCAGCCTGTAATCTTTGAATACAACCAAACACCTCAAGAGCCTGCTATGCCCAATAAGGCTGATTATATGTTTGCAGGCTGGTACACTGATTCGCAATTTTCAATGAAGTACAATTTTGATGTTGTGATTAATGACAATATAACTCTTTTTGCTGATTATACCCTTATATCGGATTC
>CALAYY010000193.1 GCA_937895465.1 uncultured Clostridia bacterium
ATAAACGCTGAAAGCATCTAAGCGTGAAACCCACCTTAAGATAAGATATCCCATATCATAAGATAGTAAGACCCCTTGAAGACAACAAGGTTGATAGGTCGGAGGTGGAAGTACAGCGATGTATGTAGCTGACCGATACTAATAGGTCGAGGGCTTAATCACAATACCTTGTGAGTTAAGACGAATATGATAATATATTAAAATATTACTCTTTTCTATGCAGTTGTAAGTGTGCGAAACACATTTAACCATTACGGTGACAATGTCGGAAAGGTCCACCCGTTCTCATCCCGAACACGGAAGTTAAGCTTTCCAGAGCCGAGGGTACTTGCTTGGAGACGAGCCGGAAGAGTAGGTTGTTGCCGTAAATCATTAAAAAGGTCAGTCTATAGACTGACCTTTTTGCTATCTCTCAATTAAAACTTTGTTTTAATTGAGAGATAGCGGAGTCATCCAAATGCCCGAAAAAAGTCGATTGTTTTATATGAATTTTATATATTTATTTTTTTGACAAGGGAGCCTTAAGGTAGCGTATAGAAAGCAAAGCCTTCTTTCTCAAAAGAAGGTGGCATTGCCGTAAGGCAATGACGGATGATTTATTTTTTTAAAGTATTTAAAAGCATTATATAAAGTCTATTAAATTAAAAGAAATTTGTCTAAAAGCCATCGTTCTCATTACACTTTCTACAACTGTAATAAATTAATCCTCAGTCACTTCGTGACAGCTCCTTTTGATAAAGGAGCCTATAGTGTAATTAACTTAATCATATAATAACCAAAGCCTTCTTTATCTAAAGTTGTGTGACATTTTGGAGCAAAATGACGGATTATTTATTTTTTTAAGTATTTAAAAGCCAAAACTCTTCAACGGCAATTTTTGGCAGTTTATTATTTTTTTGTGTAATGATTATATCTATATGTCTTGTTATCATATAACTGAGGGATATTATGACAATAGAGCAAATAATAAAGCAGGATAAAATATTTGAAAACCAAACAGTAACATATTTGCCGTTAAACGGCGGGTTTTCAAATGAAACCTATCTTGTACAGGCAACTCAAGATAAATATGTTGTTAAAATCAATTTTAATCAAAATACATACCTTAAGCTTGACAGAATACAAGAATGCCTTGCACAGCAAAAAGCCGCCGCTTTGGGTGTTGCCCCTAAGGTTATATGTTATCCAAAGAATGCAGAGTATATGATAAGCCAATATTTTGAAGGGCACAATATGACTTATGAGGAAATAATTGATGCAAACAATATGCTCAAAATAATTGAGATTTTGAAAGGTATTCATTCTATCAAGGGCGTAAACAGAGAATGTTCTTGTTTTGATTTGATTGATAGGTATGCCGAAGGAATCAAAGAGTTTAAGATAAGTATTCCTAACGGATATTATGATGTTTTAAAAATGGCTGATATAATTAAAAACCGCAGAGTCAAAGACCGCCTTAACAATAACAGATATGTCCATAACGATATATTGTCCAATAATATTCTTTTTGATGGGCAAAAGATTATTATAATAGATTGGGAATTATCTGGCATGGGCGACCCTTTTATGGATTTAGCATCATTAGCATACAGCAATAAGATGTCAAAAGCGCAGGAAGAGCTTATGTTAACGGCATATTTTGGATATTGTGATAAAGAAATCTTCAACACATTACAGGATATAAAATATATTGGCATGATAAGAGAGGTAGTTTGGGCGCTCTTTTATGAAGGGCTCAATAAAAAAAGCGTCAATCATAACATTAATTATCGAGAAGCAGGTTTATATGCCCTTAACCGTATCAAAAACGGATATAATACCCTTTGGGGCGATTAGCGATTTTTTCAGAAAACCTTCTTAGCTGATTTATTTATCTAACCTTATCTTTTTTTCACACTCTTAAAACTGCATTCATAATATAAGTATATGAGCGATGGTGTTAAGAGAGTTTTTATTGTTGATATATCAGATAAAAGGCTAAAATCCGTTAAGCAAACACTTATCGACAGCGGAGATTCGGCTTACAATTTTGTAGAAGGCGAAAAATATGGAAAAAACAGTGAAATCCAGTATATTTTTATTTTTCCGCCGTACACCCCAATTGACCATAAGCTAGCCAAAGTATTAAGCCAAAAAAGCATAGTTTTTGCTCTCGGTTGTTTTGACTTAGAAGCCCGTCAAATTCTCAAGGATAAACAAATTACCGCAATTTTTTATAACGATGACGAAATGCTAGTTATGAAAAATGCATATCTTACGGCAGAAGGAACACTAGCTGCTATTATCAACAACACCGAAAAATCATTAAAGAGCCTGAAGATTTTGATTTTGGGATACGGCAGAGTAGGCAAGGCTCTGTCTAAACTTTTGGATGATATAGGGGTAGAAGTATGTGTGGCAACAAGCGATGTCTATGAAATTGCGCTGGCAACAGTATGTGTCAATACTGTCTATACTTTGGAAGAATATGGAAAAGACCTACCAAACTTTGATGTAATTGTCAATACCGTTCCAAAATTGATTTTAAAAGGAGAAAAACTCCAACACATAAGAAAAGACGCATTTGTTATAGACCTGGCATCTTTGCCGGGCGGTGTGGATTTGGACGCGGCAAATGAATTGGGGCTTAATGTTTTACATTATCTTGGTGTACCTGCCAAAACTGCCGCTATTACCGCCGGACAATATCTGTATGAAAGCGTTAAAAGGGCGTTGGATAAAATTTAGGCTTATGTCAGGAAAAAATATCGGCTGGGCAATGACAGGCTCATTTTGCACGCTAAAAAGCTTTTTGCCTGTAATGAAAAGTTTGACAGAAAAAAACAATGTAGTTCCTATCTTTTCTTTTTCGGTTGCAAGCAGTAATAACAGATTTACCAAAGCGGAAGAATTTTTTAGGGAAGTTAACGATATTACACATAACAAACCCATAATCACAATTGAAGACGCCGAACCGATAGGACCCAAAAAACTGTTGGATATACTTATTGTTGCGCCTTGTACAGGCAACACTCTTGCCAAGCTCAATCACGCCATAACGGATACTCCTGTTTTAATGGCAATCAAGGCACATCTTCGCAACGACCGACCTGTATTAGTCGCACTATCTACCAACGATGCCCTTTCGTCCAATGCTGTCAATCTTGGCGGACTTATTTATAAAAAGAATATATATTTTGTACCTGTATTTCAGGACGATGCTACCAACAAAACAAGGTCTCTTACTGCTGATATAGATTTGATTATCCCTGCAACAGAGCTTGCTCTTAGGGGTATTCAGATTCAGCCTATTATAAAAGGAGCATAAAAAGATGAGCGGTTTAGCCGGATGGATAACTGACAAAACAGATTTGACCAAACAGCAGCATACCTTATTAGCCATGTCCGAAACGCTAAAAAATCGTGGGCCTGACGATTTTGGAGAAGAGGTAACAAAAGATGCTGCGCTTATCCATAGACGGCTAAGTGTAATTGACTATAAGACAGGCGTTCAGCCGATGACCAGGACACTAAAAGGCGAGACCTATACGCTTATTTATAACGGAGAATTATATAACACTTCTGAACTCACTGCTGAGCTCAAAAGCTTGGGATATAAGTTTTTTGGATATTCTGATACTGAGGCGCTTTTGTATTCTTATATTGAATGGGGTAAAGACTGCCCCAATAGGCTCAACGGCATGTTTGCTTTTGCGGTATGGGAGCATAACAAAAAACGCCTATATATGGCTAGAGACAGATTTGGAATAAAACCGCTTTTTTATTATGTTTACGACAATAGCGAACACGGCAAAGGAATAATCTTTGGCTCTATGATTAAGACTTTGCTGGCTAACCCCTTGGTACCCAAAAAAATTGACAGTCAAGGGCTAAAACAGATTTTTTTATTGGGACCTGGCAAGATTTCGGGCAGCGGAATTATAAAGGACATACACGAGCTAAAGCCGTCGCATTACCTTATATATGAAAATAACTGTTTTAAGACAGAACGCTATTGGTCTTTAAATGCCATACCTCATGAAGATAATTTGTTCTTGACAATAGAAAAAACACGCTGGCTTGTACTTGATTCTATCAAACGCCAGCTTGTAAGTGATGTTCCTTTATGCTGCTTTCTATCAGGCGGACTTGATTCTAGTATAGTTTCGTCTGTGGCTTCAGCTATGAGTTTGTCCAAAGGTCAGCTTTTAAACACCTACTCAGTGGATTATCAGGATAACGACCTATTTTTTGAAAAAAATGCTTATCAGCCTGACAGCGACAAAAAATACATTGTTCAGATGTCAGAATTTATCAAAAGCAATCATAATTATGTGACGCTTGACAATAGACAATTAGGGATAGCATTAAAGGATGCATTGATTGCCCGTGATGTGCCCGGCATGGCTGATATAGATTCTTCCCTTCTGCTGTTTTGTAAGGTAGTCAGAGAAAAAAACACTGTTTGTCTTTCCGGCGAATGTGCTGACGAAATTTTTGGCGGTTATCCTTGGTATCATAACCCTGATACAATCAATCTCAACACTTTTCCATGGTCAAAAAGCCTTAATTTGAGAAAGAAATTAATAAGTAATCCTGAAATTCTTAAAGACTGCGATGACTGGATACAGGCTTGCTATAATGATACTGTCAATAAAACTGATTATTTACCTCAAGATTCAGCAATTGAACGCCGTATGAGAGAGATGTTTATGCTGAATATTGAGTGGTTTGGGCAAACACTGCTAGAGAGAAAAGACCGTATGAGTATGTATTCGGGCTTAGAGGCAAGAGTGCCGTTTTGTGACCATAGGCTTGTGGAATATGCTTACAATATGCCATGGAAATATAAGGCATACAACGGCAGAGAAAAAGGAATCTTAAGAGAAGCCGTAAAAGATATTTTGCCCTATGATATAGTAAAACGCAAAAAAAGCCCTTATCCCAAGACCTTTAGTCCGCAATATCTAGGTTATGTAAAAGACGAAGTTACAAATATAATTAACGAAAAAGATAATATAGTCAATGAACTTATTAATACAGAGTTTGTAAAAAGCATGATAAATTCTCAAGGAGATTTTGACGATACCTTTTATGGACAGCTTATGCGTTTGCCTCAATTATTGGGTTATATCATACAAATTGATTATTTTTTCAAACTTAACGGCATTGAGGTTGAAGTTTGAGGCAAAGGCTTTCTTAAAAGAATTTATATAATCAGGCTTTATTGCATTAAAACCAAACTTTTGATATACTTCAAATATGGTTTTCAAACGGATAAAAGCCGCCCCAAGAACTGTTTATGACAAAAGCATTGGAGTTGTCGGACTGGGCTGTATCGGCGGCTCTATTGCTTATAGTTTAAGCCGAGCAGGCGGTTATAACATAATAGGAGTGGATAACAATGTTGACACTCTTTCTTATGCTTTTGAAAAGGATATCATTCAACTTGGGCATACAGACTTAAATATATTAAAAGGCTGTGAGGCTGTTTTTATCTGCACGCCTATAGATACAGTTAGCAAGGTTATTGATGATACATACAAAGTTTTGGGGACAAGCGCTATAATAACTGATACCGCAAGCATTAAGGGTGCAATTATAGACAACCTTCCAAAAAACATTAGGTTTGTAGGCGGGCATCCCATGGCTGGCTCAGAAAACGGCGGGATAAAAGCGGCTAAGGACTATATGTTTCAAAACGCTTATTATGTTCTTACTCCCTTGCCTGATGCATCCAAAAGCGATATCGAGCTTATAACAGATCTTGTTGAAAAAATGCAGGCATTGCCTGTAATTATAGACAAAGATACTCATGATCTGGCGGTCAGCAAAATCAGTCATTTGCCGCATATGGTAGCTTATACGCTTGTCAACAACTCAATAGACTGTGATATATCTAAGACGCTGGCAGCGGGAGGATTTAGAGATATTACTCGCATAGCTTCAAGTCCTGTCAAGATGTGGCTGGATATTATCCGCCTCAACAAAGCCAATATAATGGATCAGCTAAAGAGCATGAATCAAGGGCTTAGCAGTCTATTAAAAGATATTGATGAAGATAATTATGAACAGATAAATAAGTTGTTTGAATCGGCAAGGCAAAAACGCTCAGAAATAGATGCAGATAAGGGCAGGTTTTTTTTGTTAAGGGTATATGTCAAGGACGTTCCCGGAATAATTGCCAAAATAACCTTGATGTTATATAAGCAAAAAATTAATATAAAAAATATAAATATCGAAAATTCACGTGAAGGGGAAGGCGGCGCATTGGCAATAAGTTTTGAAAGTGCTGCCGACAAAACACGTGCTTTAGAGATTTTGAGAAGAAAAAAATTTGATATAAAGACGGAGTAATTATGCGTTATCTTACCGCAGGCGAATCACACGGAAAAGCATTAATAGCTATTATGGACGGCTGTCCTGCCAATCTTTTTGTTACAGAAGATTATATCAATCTTCAGCTTTTTAGACGCCAGCAGGGTTTTGGTCGTGGCGGCAGAATGAAGATAGAAAGCGATAAAGTTGAGATTATTAGCGGTGTGAGAAACAAGCTTACCTTAGGCTCTCCCATTGCATTGATGATAAAAAACAATGACTATGAAAATTGGAAGCATATATTCTCGGCAGATGAGTGCGACATTACCCAAAAAACAGTCACGACTGTAAGACCTGCTCATGCTGACTTAAGTGGCGCATTAAAATATAACCAAAAAGATGCCCGCAATATTTTGGAAAGGGCAAGTGCAAGAGAGACAGCGGCAAGGGTAGCAGTAGGTGCAATTGCCAAGAGATTTTTGGAAGAATTGGATATTACGGTCTTAAGCCATACAGTAAAGATAGGCGGCATTTATTCAGACTTTAGACCAAATCATGCCGATGACTTAGAGTCAGCAGACCAAAATCCAGTCAGATGTATGGATGAAAATAGCTCAAAACTAATGATTGAAAAAATCAAACAGGCAAAAGACTCAGGCGATACTTTGGGCGGACAAGTACAGATAATTGTAAGCGGAATGAGCTTTGGATACGGCTCACATACTCAATATGACAAGAAGCTCGATGCTAAGATTATGGCGGATTTGGGGTCTATACAATCGGTTAAAAGCGTAAGCTTTGGGCTGGGAGAGAAATATGGGGAAGTTTTGGGCACAAAGAGTCATGACCCTATAGGATATAAAGACGGCAAGTTTTTTAGATATTCTAATAACAGCGGAGGCATTGACGGCGGTATAACCACAGGTGAAAACATAGTTGTCAACATTTCATTTAAGCCTATCCCTACAACGATGAAAGGAATTAAGACAGTGGATATGATTACACATCAAGAGAGCATTTCATCTAAAGAAAGGAGCGATGTTTGTGCTGTTCCTGCTGCCGGGGTTGTATGCGAAAATGTACTTGCTATTACACTGATGCAAACTATTTTGGAGACTTTAGGCGGCGACTATATGCAAGAAATAAAACAAAGATTTCAAAAGAAAAAAGAAATAATATTATAGTATAGTATTATTGGTGAATTTTAAGGAGATAAAAATGGTAGACAATATTGAAAAATTGGAATGCCTTATACCCACAAGAATGAAGTCAGGCTTAGGTTATGACATAATCATTGGCCGAGAGCTTGATGAAATAATTATTGCTGAACTAAGCGGCAATACTTTTTTGGTTGTTGATCAAAATGTTTATGAACTTTATAATTCTAAGTTCAAGTTTGACCGCATGGGAAACAGAATATATATTTTAAAAAGCGGCGAATTTTCCAAGAGCTGGAAATACGCTCAAAATATTGCAACAAAAATGCTTGAAACAGGCTGCAACAGGCAATCCAAAATCGTGGCAATCGGCGGCGGAGTTACAGGGGATTTGAGCGGTTTTGTGGCATCAATCTTTATGAGAGGAATAAAAATAGTACATATACCCACAACACTTCTTGCATGCGTGGATTCTAGTATAGGCGGTAAGACGGGAATTAATCTTAACGGATATAAAAATATTTTGGGAGCCTTTTATCAGCCGTCTAAGATAATTATCAGCACCAATTTCTTTTCTACTTTGCCGCTTAGAGAGATAAAATGCGGCTTGGGAGAGATAGTAAAGACTTCATTATTAAGTAAACATATTTTTGATTATGTCAATACATCAGTAAGCAAACTTCTTATGCTTGACAGTCAAACAGTGTTAGATACTGTGAAACTATGTATAGAATTTAAAGATAATATAACTTCTTCGGACGAAAGAGAAACGTCGCTTAGAAAAATTCTTAATGTCGGACATACTATAGGGCATGCCCTTGAAAGCATAAACAAATTTAAATTATCTCACGGCGAATATGTATTATGCGGTATAGAGTTGGAAACAAAATTAGCTAGAGAGCTTAATATAATTGACGAAGATTATTATAAGGTTATAATGCATCTTCTCAATATCGCCTCAACGCCTAAGATAAAAATAAAAAATATTGATAAGCTTATCAATATTATGAAAGCTGATAAGAAAAACACAGACGGCAAAATTGATTTTATCTTTGCCAAGAGTCAGGGCGAAACACAGGAATATCAAATAGAAACAAAACTAAAAGCATTGCTGGAGGCTGTTATATGACAATTAAGCCGCTTAAAAGAATAAGCGGAGCATTTGATTTGCCAGGAGACAAGTCAATAACGCATAGAGCTATTATGTTTAATGCAATAGCAGAAGGCGAAGCAAAAGTTCATAATGCTCTTTTGGGTGAGGACTGTCTTGCAACCATTGATTGCATGCGAAAGTTGGGTGCTAAGATTGATATAACTGATGATGTTGTAACCGTAACAGGAGCAAAAAAAATAAAAAACTCGCAAGAGTTATATGTAGGCAACAGCGGTACAACAATGAGACTGCTTGCAGGGCTTTTGTGCGGTTTTGGCGTAAGTGCAGAATTAGACGGCGATGAGTCCATAAGAAAACGCCCAATGAATAGAATTATAGAGCCGTTGACCCAAATGGGCGCCAAAATAACTGCTAACGAAGGTAACTTTGCTCCTTTGAAAATAAAGGGCAGCACTTTAAAAGGCATCGAATATACAATGCCTGTAGCAAGTGCACAAGTCAAAAGTGCGCTTATTCTTGCAGGAATTAATGCTGATACCCCGACGACTATTATAGAGCCTGTAAAAACCAGAAATCACACCGAATTAATGCTCGCTTCTCAAAGTGCCGATATTAAGATTAGAAAAAACAAAACCACTGTCCATAAATCCAGCCTAAAGTCTGTAGATGTTTATGTACCAGGAGATATTTCAAGCGCTGCATATTTTATGGTTTTGGCAACAATATTACAAGGTTCAGGTATAGTTTTAAAAAATGTGGGTGTTAACCCGACCAGAACAGGCATTATTGACATTATAAAACTTTGCGGCGGCAAAATTACTATGCTCAACAGAAGACGAACAGGTGAAGAGCCTGTTGCCGATATGCTGATACAGTCAACCAATAATCTCAAGCCCTTTGTTATAGGCGGAGATATGATACCCAGACTTATAGATGAAATACCTATATTGGCGGTGCTTGCTTGTTTTGCTGACGGTATGAGTATTATAAAAGATGCCAAAGAACTAAAAATAAAAGAATCCAACCGTATTGACAGCACTGTGGATATGCTTGAAAAAATGGGTGCCAGAATACAAGCTACCGAAGACGGAATGATTATTAACGGAACAGGTGCGTTAATGGGCGGAATAGAAATAGATGCAGGGCTTGACCATAGGCTTGCCATGAGTGCGGCTATTGCAGGAGCGGTTTCTTTGGACGGCGTTAAGATAAAAAATGCTCAAGTTGCAGATGTGAGCTTTCCCGACTTTTACAAAATCTTTGAAAGAGGCGAAGTTTGAAAAAATACGCTTTGATAGGAAGAAATATAGGATATTCATTTTCGGCTTTGGTGCATCAAGAAATTGCGACGGGTGCTGAAATTGAACTTGAATACACTATTATGTCAATAGAGCCGGAGGGTTTTGTTGCGGCTATAAACAGGCTCAAAAGCGGTTTTGACGGTTTTAATATAACCAAGCCGTATAAGTCTGACATTTTGCCGTATTTATATAAAAACAACAGCGTTACGGGTGCGGTAAATACAGTCGATATAAAAAATAACGAGCTTATTGGCTATAACACGGACGGAACAGGTTTTTTGAAGTCATTAGTATATCACAATATAAAAGTTGACGGCGATGTATTGATTTTAGGTGCGGGCGGTGCGGCACGAACTATTGCTTATGAGCTTGATAAAATAGCTGATGTGTTTATATATAACCGTACGACAGAAAAAGCAAAATCTATAATAGACGATTTGAAGCTGAAAAACACTTATGTTGCAGATTTTGACAAATTAAGCCCCAAGCTAGTAATCAATGCAACAACATTAGGTTACAATCATGAAATGAGCCTGCCAGACTATGTAAAAACTGATAAATTGGAAACCGTGTATGATACAATTTACAACCCCAAGGTTACGCCTATAATAGACTGGGCTAATAAAAGGGAAATTAGGGCAGTAAACGGGCTTGCAATGCTGTTTTTTCAGGCACTTGATGCCCAAAAAATTTGGAACGGTATAAACTTATCCCAAAGCCAAATTCTTGAAATTTTAAAAAACTTAGAGGCAAGAATATGAAAATACTTATAATCAACGGACCTAATCTTAATATGCTAGGGCATAGAGAGCCGCATATATACGGTTCCAAAACGCTTGACGATGTCAATAATGAAATAACAAATGCGGTGCCTTGCGAAATTAAGCTAGAGTTTTTTCAATCCAATCATGAGGGCGATATAATAGACAAAATACATATTTCAAATGTCGATGCAATAATAATTAATGCAGGAGCGTATTCTCATTATAGTTATGCAATATACGATGCTTTAAAATGTGTTTCTGTCCCCAAGTTTGAAGTACATATGTCTGATATATATAAAAGAGAAGAAACATTTAGGCATGTGTCTGTATTAACACCTGCTTGCGATGATATTTTTTACGGAAAAGGCGTGCAAAGTTATATAGAAGCAGTATTTGCCGCCAAAGACAAGGTTTTATCAAAATGACAGCAATAAAAGACATAATTTTATATCTTGATACTATAGCACCCCCTGAACAAAAAGACGAAGTGGATAATATAGGATTGATGGTTGGTAGCACTCAAAGGTTAGTGTCTAAAGCTATCCTTTGCCTTGATGTTACCAAAGATGTAATTAAAGAGGCAAAAGATGTAAGCGCACAGCTTATTATTAGCCATCATCCTTTTATATTTAGACCCATAAGTAACATTACAGACCAAACACTATTAGGGTCAAAAATTCTTGATGTTATAAAAAACGATATTAGTGTTTTTAGTGCGCACACCAACTTAGACTCAAGCGAGCAAGGAATTAATGCTTATATAGCAGAATTACTTGAACTAAAAAATATAAAAAGATTTGATATAGAAGACAGCGAATGGCAGGGCGGCAGGATAGGAGATTTACCCAAAATCTTAACGGTGAAAGAATTAGCTGATAAGCTCCAAAAAATTTTAAAAGACGATACACTAAGAACAGTAGGTAGCGTTGAAAAAGAAGTCAAAAAAGTCGCTTTTATCTCAGGCGGAGCTGGCAAAACAGAATATCTTAATGCAGCAATCTCACAAAATGCCGACTGTTATATCTCTGCTGACTTTATGCACCATGTGATGTTAGAGGCTTATGAGAAGGATTTTGCGCTTATTATTTGCAGTCATTATTATATGGAAAGGGTTATATTATCAAGGCTAAAAAAGATGTTAGAAAAAGTGTTTTGCGATGTTGAATTTGTATTGTCCAAAACAGAAAAAAACCCGGTAAACAGTCTATGAAAAACATCGTTTTAATTGGCATGATGGGAACATTTAAGACTACCTCTGGGAAAATTGTTGCCAAAATTTTAAAAAAGAAATTTATTGATACTGACAAGATCTTATCTTCTCGTTTTAGGATGAGTATAGAAAAGTATTTTAAAGTATTCGGAGAACAGGCTTTTAGAGAACAAGAACAAAAATTATGCCTTGAATTATCACAAGCTTCTGACTCTGTTATTTCCACTGGCGGCGGCATTATAAAAAACAGCCAAAATATAGAGAATCTCAAAAAAAACGGTGTAATAATATGCCTTATGGCAAGCCCTGACGAAATATATTCTAGGATAAAAAACTCGCACACCCGTCCGCTTTTGAAATCTTCTGACCCTCTAAACAAAATCAAAAAAATCTTAGCGGAAAGGGAACAATTATATATTCAATCGGCACAAACGGTCATATATAATGACAATATATCAGCCCAGCATACCGCTCAAGAAATTATACAGTTTATTAATCAAAACCAGAAGCTATTTGATTAATCTTAGAATTTATGTTTTAATTCGGTAGTTGCGTATTTTCTAAGTTTTTCAATATATTTTTCTTCACCGCACAGTACGACATCATCATCATGCTCAAAAACAGTAATTCCTTCAGGTGTTATTATCATATCCTCGCCGCGTTTTATAAGCAAAACGGTAACATTCTGCCGTTTTCTCAAATCAAGCTCTATTAAGGACTTACCTATCCATATGTCAGGTGTTTTTATTTCTATTATGCTAAAATTTGGTGTTAGTTTGGCAATCTGCAGGATATTAGGACTTATAAGCATATCAGAAACCTTTTCGCCCATATATTCCTCAGGAAAAATAACGGCATCTGCACCTACTTTTTCTAAAATAGCTTTGTGCAGATTGTTATTAGCCTTGGACATAACATATTTTGCGTTGTATTGCTTGCATAACAATGTAACTATGACACTTGCTTCAATATTGCCGATACACACAATGCACGCATCATAATCCCTTACATTAATTTTTCTTAATACGCTCTCGTCACTTGCGTCAGCACAAACGGCTTGTGTGGTAAATTCGGTAACACTGTTGACAAGGTCTTCGTTTTGGTCAATAGCTAAGACATCACAGCCCTTATTAAAAAGGCTTTTACATAGCGTTACTCCAAAGCCGCCCAGACCTATTATCAAAAATTGTGACATATTGTTTTTCATCTTTTAATTCCTTTTTTTAACCAATCATTATTGCCGCTTCTGGATAACGGATTTTTTCTTCTATATTAGAATTAATCTTTTTTAAAAAAATCAATCCTATAGAAAGCGGCCCTACACGACCCAAAAACATTGCAATCATTATTAATATTTTTCCGCTTACGCTTAACATGGGTGTAATCCCCAAAGTAAGTCCTACAGTACATAATCCAGACACCGTTTCAAACAGCATATTTTCCAAAGTGTATAAACCCTTGGCTTTTAAGCTCAAGTTAAAACTTTGGGTTATCATCAAGCCAGAGGTTATAACAATGACAATTAGAGAAAAAACTACAGTAAGCGCAACTGCACGCATTATAATCCTTGTGCTTATGTGCCGTC
>CALAYY010000194.1 GCA_937895465.1 uncultured Clostridia bacterium
AAACAGTCCACAGGACTGTTTTTTTAACGCTCACGTTCGAATCCTCTACACTTTTTACGTAAATAGGGCTGACCAAAGTCAGCCCTATTGGCGGAGAGAGAGGGATTCGAACCCTCGCACCAATTATCTCAGTCTACTCCCTTAGCAGGGGAGCCCCTTTGACCACTTGGGTATCTCTCCAATTTGCTAAAAAATTATATCATAGCTGATACCGTCTGTCAATCCAAAGATTAAATTTTCTGATAAACTTATTTTACCATAAATAAATACATCATATATATTTTTGAGCAAAATAATAACTTAAATAAATACCTTGACACAAACAAAACATATAAGTACAATTAAAGAGATATGCAATGATGTGAGTCTAAAAAATTATTGGGGGATATGCTATGAAAAAGAAAACAAAGTATTATTTAGTTAAAGCGATATTAATGGTTTTTGGATTGGCGTTAATAGGTGTGGGCGGTTATCTTGCTTGGTCAAAACAAATTTTTTATTTAAATCAATACAATATAACACAAGATCAAAAAGATTTTACAGCATCAAGCTTTTATAATGTTTTAGGCTTAATAATTATGACTATAGCTGTAATAATGAGCATTGTGGAAAATAACCTTATAGATATAGTTTTTTATGTTGTTAAAGAAAAAAGAAAAAAATATTATTTGCGTCTATTGTTTTTAAGCGTGTTCTCTGTAACTTATATTATTCTTTTATTTGTCTTTATCAAAAAAATTATAGTTTTGCAATACGGCATTTGTTTTGTATATGGTATATGGCTTTTTGATGCACTGATGTCATTAATCTTTTTTATAAAAATGAAAGATGATTACATTAAAGAATCAGAAGAATATAAAAAGAGCATAAATTAATACAGTGCTTAATATTTTGTGCTTTTTTGTTGAGTTATTATAACTAGCACTAATTCTTTTTACTTTTAATCTTATTTTATATAAATAGTTTTTTTATGTATTATTATGTGTATAGGTACTTTGCTTTTGATATTTCTTTTATAAGCTGCTTATTTGGGGTATTATTAATATTTAACAAGAAAAAAACGCAGAAGGTAACATTATAAAGCTTAATATCCTATTAGTCGAATTAGTCGAAAAATTCTTAACATACAAATTTCACAATAAAACATCTCATATTGACAAAAAATTTTCTAGTGGTATAATAATTAAGAATTAAATAAGACTAGGTGAATAAATGGAGCTATATAACACAAAAGGTACATGTGCTAGACAGATTATTTTTGAAATACAGGATAATAAATTGATTGACCTGAAGTTTGCTGGCGGTTGCAGCGGCAATCTAAAAGGCATAACTAAGTTGGTTATGGGAAAAGATATTGACTATATCATAGAAGCTTTGGAAGGCATTGTTTGCCGCAACGGCACATCATGTCCTGACCAATTGAGTAAAGCCTTGCTAGACTATCGTAATAATCATAAATAATAAAAATCAATAATAAGCGGCATTTGCCGCTCTTTTTTTTAGATTAAATTTAGATTAGAAAGGTTAAAATTATATTAAAATTTTTGTAATTATCAAAAAATATTAGGCTAATTTTTTGATAGCTGATATATTAAATATAGGAGCAATTAATAAGGAGTTATTATATGGGTATTCTGGAAATTAACAATCTCAAAAAAATGTACGGTCCTTATATGGGCGTAGATGATGTAACATTTTCTGTCCCTGAAGGTCAGATATACGGATTTATCGGTCCTAACGGTGCAGGCAAATCCACAACTATCCGTATCCTTATGGGACTATTATTCCCCACTTCGGGGCATGCATCTATTTTTGGCAAAGATGTGACATTGTTTGACGAGGACATCAAAAAAGATATTGGTTATGTTCCTGCTGATTCAGTGTTTTATAAGAATTTTAATGCAATGGAATTATTTAAATATTCCGCTTCTTTACGTGGATGCAGCATGGATAGAGTAAACGAACTTGTGAATATGTTTGAACTTGACACACGGAAAAAAGGCAAGCAGCTGTCTTTTGGCAACGCCAAAAAAGTCAGCATAATTTTGGCGGTAATGCATAATCCCAAACTGCTTATTTTGGACGAACCTACAAGCGGATTGGATCCCGTAATGCAGCAAAGGTTTTTTAATCTTTTAAAAAGCGAAAAGCAGCAAGGTGCAACTATTTTGCTGTCCACTCATATTCTTAGCGATGTGCAAAAAATTTGTGATGAAGCTGCTATTATCAGGAAAGGCAAAATCGTAGATATTATTAATGTAGAAGAACTTGCTAAAGAAAGAGGCGATCTGCAGGAAACCTTTATGCAGTATTATGTTTAAGAGAGGGTGAAGTTATGGAAAATATCAAAAAAAATCAAAATAAATATATCAACCCGTCATTGGTGTTAGGCACAATAAAACAAAGCAAAGGCTTTTTGATTATATTTGCATCAATTGTAATTGGCTTTGTGTTTTTTGGTCTCATAGTTTATACTGTTTTGCAAAATATTAAGATACCAAATGACTCCATGTACCAGGGTATCTTAATGTTAAAACAAATGAACATCTTGCAATATTATATCAATGATGGTGCTGCTAACTCTATTATTATCGGATTGGTTTTTACTGGCATTGTCGCAATGGCAGCACTATTAAAGGATGAAAACAAAAGCACTACAGAATTTTTATTTGCTCATCCGATTTCTCGCAAAAAAATGTTTTTTACTCAAATGATATCCTTTGCTTCAATATTATTTTTATTTAGCTTTGTAATTATGGCAATATCGTTTATTCTAATTATAACTTTTAATGTCTTTAAATTTGATTTTGATGTTGGTCAATTTTTTGTCTATCATTTGGTGTTGTTTATAATGAATTTTATTTATGGATTTTTCATGTATGGACTTGCCAGTATAATTAAAGGCAAAAACTATCATGCGCCGGCAATCAGCATTGGAATTATCATATATTTGCTTTCCACGATTTTTAAGGTTTTGGCATTGGCTCTTCAAAGTTTTGTTCCTTGGTTGGATAATTTTAACTATTTGTTTATATCCAATATAATGGATATACTTTCTTTCTTTGCAAAAGGGTATATTACAATAGTGTGGCAGCCTATATTAATATGGGCATTGGCGGCAATTGCGCTCAATGTCTGGGGATATTTTAGATACCAAAAGAAGGATTTAAATTGCGCATAAAAACTTAAAACATCTTTAAAATCTCTTA
Source organism: uncultured Clostridia bacterium (assembly GCA_937895465.1). GTDB lineage: Bacteria > Bacillota > Clostridia > Christensenellales > DUVY01 > DUVY01. The sequence continues at coordinate 3,210 of CALAYY010000194.1, forward strand.
ATATTTAAAAAAGGCCTTTAATAAGGTCTTTTTTTGATAAAAAATCTAAAAAAACCCAACAAAATCATTAAGTTGTTTTTAATATATATAAGAAGCAAAATATATAAGAAATAAAACATCCCATATTTTCTTAAAAGATTCCTTATGTAACTCCTTTAATTTTTTTTGGGTGTTATCAAAAACCTTGAGAAAACCGACTGATTAATTTTAGTCGGTTTTCTCTTTATCAAATTTTTAGTTTTTTTAGTCATTTTGTTTGCTTTATCTTATATTTGTGATATAATCAAAAAGTTGCACTCATATAGCACTATATATCTAATAATCAGTCAAAAAATGTAAGATTTTTTTGAAAAAGGCTTATTATTTTTCTTGACATAAAAAAACCGTTATATTAGAATGTATAAGCGTGCCTTTATGGGCATCTATAGAGATGAAACTGAAGGTTACCGGATGAAAACATTGCTATTCATCTTCGGATAACTTCGGCGGATCTAGCCCCAATATAATCAGGGGCGGCTTAAGCGGAAAATATTTTGTGATTTTTGGCGGCTTTGGTTTTTTAAGCCGTAAAAAAATGTCAAAATATGAAACACACGGCACATTGTATAGGTGTTTTAACCGAATTTAAGCTAAGCAATCGGAGGTTTTTATAAAAAAGTATGGCAGGACAAAGAATTAGAATTAATCTCAAAGCGTATGAGCATGACCTAGTGGATCAATCTGCTGCAAAGATTGTAGATACAGCCAAAAGAACAGGCGGTAAAGTCAGCGGACCTATCCCTCTTCCTACCGAAAAGGAAATCATAACAATTTTGCGTGCTCCCCACAAGTACAAGGATTCGAGAGAGCAGTTTGAGATAAGAACACACAAGCGTTTGATAGATATTTATAGCCCGTCGGCAAAAACAGTAGACAGCCTTATGAAACTGGACTTACCGGCAGGTGTTGATATCAAGATCAAGCTGTAAGGCTTGCTGGAGGATATTTACGATGAATAAAGCTATATTAGGTAAAAAATTAGGAATGACCCAAATATTTTCCGATGACGGTACCGTCATCCCTGTTACAGTGTTGGAGGCAGGCCCTTGCTTTGTATCGCAAGTTAAGACAGACGAAAAAGACGGTTATAGTGCCGTTCAGTTTGCTTTTAGCGACACAAAAGAAAAGCTTGTTACAAAACCTGTTGAAGGACATTTAAAAGCAGCGGGTCTAGGTGCTAAGAAGTATTTTAAAGAATTTAGACTGTCTGATGTTTCGTCATACACTTCGGGAAAAGAAGTAAAATGCGACATTTTTAAGACAGGGGACATAGTTGATGTAAGCGGACTTACACGAGGCAGAGGTTTTACCGGGACAATTCAACGCTGGAACACACGCCGTCTCAAGATGTCACACGGTACAGGACCTGTTCATAGAACAGTAGGTTCGACTGGTGCCAACAGCACGCCCAGCAGAGTTTTGAAAAACAAAAAGATGCCCGGACAATATGGACATGAAAAAGTAACCATCCAAAACTTAGAAGTGGTAAGAGTGGATGCCGAGAAAAATATTATGCTTATCAGAGGTTCGGTGCCCGGACCTAAGGGCGGATTAGTTGCTGTCCGTCAGGCTGTTAAGTCCGCGAAATAAGGAGAAGCAGAATGCCTAAAGTTAATGTATATAATCAAAGCGGAGAAAAAGTCGGCGCTATGACCTTGAGCGAAAAGGTGTTTGGCGCAGAATATAACAAACCCTTAATTCATCAGGTTGTAGTCGCACAGCTAAATAACCGCAGACAAGGTACCAAAAGCACCTTGACACGTGCTGAAGTCAGCGGTGGCGGCAGAAAACCTTGGAGACAAAAAAAGACAGGAAGAGCAAGACAAGGCTCTACCCGTTCACCTCAATGGTATCATGGCGGTATAGTTTTTGCTCCTAAGCCCAGAGATTTTTCTCAAAAAGTTAATAAGCAGGCTAAGTCTTTGGCATTAGTTTCAGCTTTGAGTGCTAAGGTAAAAGATGATGAAATGTTGGTTTTGGAAGATCTCAAGTTTATTTCTGCTAAAACCAAAGAAGCAGTCGATGTTATATCCAATTTGAAATTAGATAAGAGCGTTCTTCTGGTTTTGCCTGAAGCGAGTGAAGATATTGTGAGAGCAACAAGAAACATACCCCAAGTTACTACTATTGTTTCTGATCTTATCAATGTATATGATGTAATCCGTCACAATAAGCTTGTTATGCTAAAGAGTGCGGTTAAGAAGATTGAGGAGGCTTACGGCAATGAATAATTCTTATGATATTATCATAAAACCCGTTATGTCCGAAAAAAGCTATGACGGTATTCAATCCAAAAAATACACATTTGTTGTGGATAAAAGGGCGACCAAAACACAGATAAAGAACGCCATAGAAGAAATATTTAAGGTTGATGTGGATAGCGTCAATACTATTAATGCCCGCGGCAAATTAAAAAGACAGGGCAAATACGAGGGGATGACTCCCTCTTATAAAAAGGCAATCATTCAATTGAAGAAGGGCTCTAAGTCCATAGAATTGTTTGACAGTCTGGCATAAGGAGAAGACCATGGCAATTAAGAGATTAAGACCCATTACGCCGGGAACAAGATTTAAGACTGTTGCTGATTATTCGGAGATTACTAAAAAAGCTCCCGAAAAATCATTGTTGGTAAGTCTTAACCGTAAGGGCGGACGAAATAATCAAGGTAAAATTACCGTAAGACATATTGGCGGCGGAAACAGAAGAAAATATCGCATAATTGATTTTAAGCGAAACAAAGACAATATTCCTGCCAAGGTTACGGCTATTGAATATGATCCCAACCGTACAGCATTTATAGCATTACTTTGCTATGCTGACGGAGAAAGGAGATATATACTTGCGCCTTTGGGATTGCAGGTTGGAGATACTGTATTGTCAGGTGCAGGCGTTGACATTAAGGTGGGCAACGCAATGCCTTTAGAATCAGTGCCTGTAGGTACTATGATTCATAATATTGAGCTTCAGCCTAACCGCGGTGGACAGTTGGTTCGTTCAGCAGGTAATGCTGCACAGCTTATGGCAAAAGAAGGCAAGTATGCAACATTGAGACTGCCCAGCGGCGAAATGAGAATGGTACCCATTTCTTGCAGAGCCACAATAGGTCAAGTAGGCAATGTTGACAGCGAGCTTGTAAGTATAGGTAAAGCCGGAAGAACACGCCATTTAGGTGTAAGGCCTACAGTTCGCGGTGTTGTTATGAACCCGGTTGACCACCCTCACGGCGGTGGCGAAGGCAAATCGCCTGTCGGTCATGCAAGCCCTATGACTCCTTGGGGTAAGAAGGCAAGAGGACTCAAAACAAGAAAGAAAAAGAATCGTTCTGACAGATTTATTGTCAAACGCATCAATTAAAGAGGTTAGCATATGAGCAGATCATTGAAAAAAGGACCTTTTGTTGAAGCAAAGCTTTTGAAAAAAGTTCAAGAGCTCAATGCCAAAAACGAAAAGAAAGTGATTAAGACATGGTCACGGTCATCAACGATTTTTCCCGAATTTGTAGGGCATACAATAGCGGTGCATGACGGGAAAAAGCATGTTCCTGTATATTGCACAGAAGATATGGTAGGTCACAAGTTGGGTGAATTCGCGCCTACTAGAACCTTTAGAGGACACTCGGGCGACAAAGGCTCGGCTGCCAAATAGGAGAGAATATGGCTAAGAGAATCAGAACAAAAGCTGCTAATAGGCAGGAAAATAAAGATACACGGCCAAAAGCATTTGCCCGTCATATAAGGATATCTCCTTATAAAGTAAGACGCATAATTGATTTGGTTCGTGGAAAGAGTTACACGGATGCTGTTGCGATACTCAAAAACACCCCCGCAGGCGCATCTGACCCTGTTATCAGGGCTATAAACAGTGCTGCTGCCAACGCAGAACACAATAACAACCTTGCCAAAAAGGATTTGTTTGTTGCAGAAATTTTTGCAGACCAGGGACCTGTTTTAAAGCGTATTCAACCCCGTGCGCGCGGAAGTGCTGATAGGATTTTGAAACGCACAAGCCATATAACGGTTATTCTGGATGTTAGGGAGGCTAAATAATGGGTCAAAAGGTTAATCCTCACGGACTTAGAGTCGGCATTATCAACAGTTGGGAAACCCAATGGTATGCAGGCAAGAAAGAATTTAACAAATATCTTTTAGAAGATTACAAAATCCGTCATCATATTAAGACTAAGTATTACGGCAACGCTATTTCCCGTATTACTATTCAGAGATTGACTGGAAGCAAAATTGTTATAAACATTCATACAGCCCGTCCTGGTATGCTTATCGGCAATAAGGGTTCGGGAGTTGAACAAATAAAAAAGGAAATTCAGGCTATTGCACTCGGCAAGACAATCAATATCAACATTTTGGAAGTAAAACGCCCTGATATTGATGCTGTTTTGGTAGCAGAGAGCATCGCTGCTCAGCTTGAAAAAAGAGCATCCTTCAGACGTACCATGAAACAAGCTTTGGGCCGTGCTATGAAAGGCGGCGCAAAGGGTGTGAAAGTTATGGTCGGCGGAAGATTGGACGGAGCAGAAATAGCACGAAGCGAACATTATAATGAGGGTTCTATACCTTTGCAGACACTAAGAGCCAATATAGATTACGGTACAGCAGAAGCTCATACCACATTTGGTGTAATAGGCGTCAAGGTTTGGATTTATAAAGGTGAAGTTTTGTCACGGTCCCTCAAAGGAGAAGAGCAGAATGTTAATGCCTAAAAGAGTAAAAAGGAGAAGAGTCCATAGAGGCCGTATGAAAGGAGTTGCTACAAAAGGCAATTTGGTAACTTATGGCGATTACGGATTGGCGGCAGCTGAGCCTGGATGGATTACTTCCAATCAGATAGAATCAGCACGTATAGTGTTGTCTAAGAGAATAAAAAAAGGCGGACAGGTTTGGATTAAGATATTCCCTCATAAACCTGTAACCAAAAAGCCTGCTGAAACCCGTATGGGTAGTGGTAAAGGTTCACCTGAATTTTGGGTAGCAGTGGTTAAGCCGGGCAGAGTTATGTTTGAAATCGGCGGAATCCCTGATGATATATCCAAAGAAGCACTTCTTCAAGCTGCTTACAAAATGCCTATCAAATGCAAAGTCGTTAAAAAGGGCGAAGTAGTTGATATGGATGTGGAAGAAAACAAGGAGGCTAAGAGTTTATGAGAGCAAAAGAAGTTCATGATATGACTAATGACGAACTCACTGCCAAGCTGTCAACATTAAAGAGCGAATTGTTTTATCTTAGATTCAACCATGCCGTAGGGCAGTTGGGCAACGGCAACCAGCTTACCGCTGTAAAACGTGATATAGCACGGGTAAAAACTGTGTTAAAAGAGCGTGAGATTAAGGGTATAAGCGGACCTGTTTCTGCTCCCGCAAAAAAGAAAGCGTAAGGAAAGGATATAGATTATGGAAGATACAGCAATAAAAAGAAACAACCGCAAAACCAGAGAGGGCAGAGTAGTAAGCGACAAAATGGATAAGACCGCAGTAGTGGCAGTCATAACCAAGTTTAAGCACCCTCTTTACAAAAAGACAATTAATAAGACCAAAAAATTCAAGATACACGATGAGAATAACGAATGCCAAATAGGCGATTATGTGGAAATCGGTGAAACACGCCATATTTCCAAGGACAAATGCTGGCGTCTTGTTAGGATCATTGAAAAGGCCAAGTAAGGAGACGCATTATGATACAACCACAAACTTATCTAAAGGCAGCCGATAATACAGGCGCCAAAGAAATAATGTGTATTCGTGTGCTGGGTGGATCCTTTCGCCGCACGGGTAATATAGGCGATGTTATCGTTGCTTCCGTTAAGAGTGCAACTCCTGGGGGCATGGTAAAAAAAGGTGAAATAGTACGGGCCGTTATTGTGCGTACTCATAAGGGTATCAGCCGCAGAGACGGTACACATATCAGATTTGATGATAACGCTGCTGTAATAATTGATGCTCAGCGTCAGCCCAAAGGAACACGTATCTTCGGACCCATAGCAAGGGAACTTAGAGAAAAGGATTACATGAAAATT
>CALAYY010000195.1 GCA_937895465.1 uncultured Clostridia bacterium
AATAGTCACCTGAAGAATAAAAGTAACATGAGTGTACTTTGCAGCTTATTCCTTTATTAGGATGGTTCATCTTAACAGCTTCCATAATTACCTCTTTTTATTTTAATATTAATATTCTGCTGTTAAAGTAATATTTTATGCAGAAATTATATAGAAGAAAGAACGGCTTTTTATGCCGTTCCTTATAAAAAACAATATAGTAATCAGTCAATATATTCGAAGATCGCTTCTTTGACCGCCTTGGGCAGGGATAATTTGCATATTTTCTTAATGTATTTCTTCTCGGGGAGCTTTCTTAGTCTCATGTACTGAAGCATCTTTGTGATGTTTCTTGCCTGATAAGCAGAAATTATTTTGACTGCCGCTTGGTCATATTTGATATTATCTTTGACGGTATAATCTTTCAGTTCAACAGTAACCGTATCAGAAGGCTTGATGTCTTTTAGATTGACGGTAACGCAAGAGCCTTTTTCTGTTATTGCTTCAACAGGCTGACCGTTGACAGTTATTGTGATTTTTGTAGCTTGACAAATGTCTTTGAAATGAATGCTGTATTGCCTTTTCTTCGGCAGCACTTTGATATTACCATCCGCCTTGTTGATTACGAAGGACAAAGCGTCCTTTTCGGAAACTTCAAATAAGGTCTTGCCGTATGCGCCCTTTAAGTAATTGTTATCAATTCCATTGTCTTCATAAAGGACAAAAGACGATGTGCCGCGGTATACATTGATTGTCATTATCTCGGGATTGTTCCAGTCGTTGCCTTTGTTTTCAGCCAATGGTATTATGGCGCCTTCTTTGGCGAGTACGGGAATGGATTCAAGTCCGCGGAACATCCTGACCATTCTTCCCCCGTGATAAATTGTTCCCGTGAAGATATCCGTCCATCTTCCTTCGGGCAGCCATACATCCGTAAATGCCCTGTTCAGCTTCTTGTTGATTTTTCTTGTGATAGGGCAGACGATAAGCTCAGAGCCGAAATAATATTGATTTCTGACGGAATAAGCTTCTTCATCTTCAGGGTGGGCATAATACATAGGTTCTATTAATGGCAATCCTTCAGTGTGCGTCTTATAATTCATAGAATAGATGTAAGGAAGCATTCGGTGGCGTAATCTTAATTGCTCTACTGTGAAGATTTCAACATCTTTTCTGTAATTCCAAGGCTCTTTGCCCAACAGGTCATTGCTGGTGGAATGCAACCTTAGAATGGGACTGAAGATTCCGAACTGCACCCATCTGAGATACAATTCATCATCCCTTCTGCCGAAATGGTGTCCTCCAATATCATGGCTCCACCATGTATAGCCGATATTGGAAGCAGTCAATGTGAAATAAGGCTGGAATTTCAGTACATTCCAGTTCATTGCGGTATCTCCGCTGAAACCCAACGGATAGCGGTGACTGCCTACGCCCGCATATCTGGACAGAATCAGCGGACGCCTGTCTTTTTCGTTGTCAAGGAAATGGTAATGGTTAAGCGACCACAAAGGATCTAGACCTTTCATAGCGGATCTCTTGCCCTGCTGCCAATCTATCCACCAGAAATCCACGCCTTCTTTTTCGTATGGATGATGCAGCACTTTGAAATAAGCATTAATAAACTTAGGATCAGCGATGTTGAAATTAATGATTTTCTTTTCATCAGGATTGATGCCCATTTCAGCGCACATTTCTTTGTACATGTCTTCGAACGGTCTTACGCCGTCAGCAGGATGCAGATTCAAGGTTACTTTGAAGTTGTTGTCTTGAAGCCATCTGAGAAATCCCTTATAATCGGGGAATAAATCGGTATTCCAACTGTATCCCGTCCAGCCTTCGATAGGCGACCATTTCGCCCTGTAATTGGTGCCGAACTTCTTATTGACCTTTACCCAGTGCCAATCCATATCCACGGTAGCGACTGTAATCGGAATATCTCGGTCAATGAAATTCTGCATAAGGTCAATGTATTCCTGCTGCGTATAAGCTCTATATCTGCTCCACCAATTGGAAAGGGCGAAGCGCGGTATGAAGGGTACTTTGCCTGTTAGGGCGAAGAAATCTTTCAGGCAGCGCCTGTAATTTCTGCCGTATGCGAATATGTATATGTCCCTTGCCTTATTTTCTCTGGGCTTGACGGTGCCGTCTGTGTCCAATACAAGAGACTTGCTGTCATTAAATACCGCAACACCCTCTGTGGACATAATACCGTTTCTTAAAGGTTTAGCGCCGAAGGTGTAATCAAGTGTTCGCGCTGTGCCTTTCAAGTTATTTCTGTTAGTGCATTTTATCTTCTTTTTGCTGTCTTTGAACTGAATGTAAAGCACCTTTCCCGCGCTTTTGCTAAAGCATAAGGTAATCTTGTCTGTGATTATATATAGGCGGTTCTTTTCTTCTTTGACTTCATATTGGACTTTGCCCAGGTTCCGAAACCAGATGCTCTGCGTAGCAAGGTCAAGGAATTTGCCCTCATCATTGACTTCCACTCTAATCAATTCGCTTGTCAGTACGCTGATTCTGAAATTGCCCCCCGTTACCGTCTGCTCTGCATCGCAAAGCGGCGAAGTTGCGGCTATAAGATTATCATTGAGTTTCATAATCCCTCCCTTGAATATAAAGATTAAGATAATTATAACATGAATCTATTAAAAAAGAAATAGCTGAATTTATTTAAGGAAAACAAGGCTTTACTTCGGCAAAGAGCCAAAGGTATTTATGCAAAGATTGTAAAAGCAAGCACACTCCTAGAACCAAACACTATTCTGAAGAAATTAGGCAGCTTGCAATCAAGACTTACTATTCTACAGCAGGCGGTGCTAGGGAACTTGTTTATGGAATAGATGAAAACGAATTAGAAAATGAATGTTCAAACATAGAAAAGGTAATATACCAGTATTATAAATATCATAGTGAAGGCTTTAGCGAAGACATAAACAAACATACTTTCGATGCAATGATAAATTTGTTAAGTAATATGTCTAATAAAGATTATACAGAAACTGTGGAATTATTAAGTAAAGAGATCTTAGAACATAGCGAGGATAGGTGTTATAGATTGTCGAAATTATTTAGTTTTGGAATTGGAAAAAACATACTGCACCAATATCCAACTCTCCCATTTGCCAATGGAATTATGAAATGAAAAGCACACCGCAATTATTTTGTATTTATTATTAAAATATAAGAATTTTTATTGGGACAGATGAATAATATTAATTATTAAAAATGTCTTGTTATTATATGGAATTTAATGTTATAATATTGCTATATTTATATGAATTGAGGATTTAATGGAATTTAAAGATAAATTCAAAACAGCACGTCTTAAATTGATGATGAGTCAACAGGAAATTGCAAAGGAGCTAAAGGTTTCTTTTGCAACGGTCAATCGTTGGGAGACAGGACGCAATAAGCCAAATTTCAAAGCACAGAAGGCCTTTCATGATTTATGTAAAAAAAAATGGCATTAATATAGATAATTAGTATTTCATCAGGGAGAAGTTTATGGCTAATAAGTTGGCTGATAAGATTGCTAATGAAAAAATTTTAGAATTAAGAGGAAGATTAAAGCTAACACAAAAACAATTAGGTGAAATATTAGGTGTTTCTTATTCTATCCTGAATCGCTAGAAAATGGGTCATTATGCGGCAATAAAGTTGGTGAGATATAATCATCTTTGCAAAGACCACGGAATAACATTGGGATATACAAAAAAGAGGAGTAAAGATGACTGACAATAGAAAAGAATATGGAATATAGCTTGTAGTTTTACGCATGGCGGTGGAGTCGACGGATGGGATTTCAAGCAATACGTTCTTGGAACGATGTTTTACAGATACATATCCGAAAATTTGACGAATTACCTCAATGCGAATGAACAAGCGTCGGGCAACGCTTCTTTTAACTATGCCGATTTGTCTGACGAAAAAGCCGAACAAGCACGAGCGGAAATAGTCGAAACAAAAGGCTTTTTTATTCTTCCGAGCCAATTGTTTGAGAATATTCGTAAAAAGGTACAGTGCGACAGCGAATGGGCAAAAGAAAAACTGAACGAAACGCTCGAAAAAGTTTTTAAGGCGATAGAATCGTCGGCTCAAGGGACTGATAGCGAGGACAATTTTAAAGGATTATTTGAGGACATAGATGTCAATAGTAATAAGCTTGGCGCAACGGTTATTAAGCGTAACGAAAAACTTGTTAAATTACTAGACGGAATAGCCGAGATGAAACTCGCAGGACTCGCACACGACAACACAATAGACGCATTCGGCGACGCATACGAATACTTGATGAGTATGTACGCAAGTAACGCTGGCAAGAGCGGCGGTGTGTTTTTTACACCGCAGGAGGTTAGTGAACTTTTGACAAGACTTACGCTTGTCGGAAAGACGGAGGTCAACAAGGTTTACGACCCCGCTTGTGGTTCAGGCTCATTACTTTTGAACTTTGCAAAGATACTCGGCAAAGACAATGTACGGCAGGGATTTTTCGGGCAAGAAATAAATATAACCACATACAACCTTTGCCGAATAAATATGTTTTTACACGATATAGATTACGATAAGTTCGACATAGCGCACGAGGACACGCTTATCAGTCCGCAACATTGGGACGATGAACCGTTCGAGGCGATAGTTTCTAATCCGCCGTACTCGGTACCGTGGGCGGGCGACAGCAACCCGACACTCATCAATGACCCGAGATTTTCACCCGCAGGCGTACTCGCACCAAAGAGTAAAGCCGATCTTGCTTTTATCATGCATAGCTTATCGTGGCTGGCAACGAACGGTACAGCGGCAATTGTTTGCTTCCCTGGCATTTTATATAGAGGCGGAGCAGAAAAGAAAATAAGGAAATACCTCATAGACAACAACTTCATAGATTGTATAATACAGTTGCCTGATAACCTATTTTTTGGTACCTCAATCGCAACTTGCATAATGGTTTTGAAAAAAGCAAAACGCGATAATTCGGTACTTTTTATTGATGCTTCAAAAGAATTTATTAAAGTAACAAACAGTAATAAATTGACCGAGGATAACATTCAAACGATAATGGATATATTTGCCGATAGAAAAATCGTGCCTTTTGTTTCCTCACTTGTAAGCAATACCACAATCGGCGATGAAAACAACGCTTATAATCTTTCGGTTTCAACCTATGTCGAAAAAGAAAACACAACGCCGCCCACAGATATTGTGGCTGTGAATGCTGAAATAAAGCGAATAGTTGCCCGTTCGGACGAGTTGCGCCGTGATATAGACGCGATAATTGCCGAAATAGAGGGGGACGTTGAGTAATGAAAAAGAAATTAAAAGCGACAACGGAGCAAGGGACTGCAAAACGCAGACAAGGCAAAAAGGAGGGCAACGATGAGTAGACTTGACGATTTAATAAAAGAGCTTTGTCCCGGTGGGGTGTCGTTCAAAAAAATGAGTGAGGTTTGCGAAATATCACGGGGACGCGTCATATCAAAAGAATACCTGCGTGACAACGCAGGCGAGTACCCAGTGTATTCGTCGCAAACGGAAAACGAGGGAATTTTTGGCTATATAAACACATATGACTATGATTGCGAGGCGGTAACTTGGACAACGGACGGTGCGAATGCGGGGTCGGTGTTTTACCACTCCAATAAAAAATTTAGCATTACAAATGTTTGCGGACTTTTGAGAACAAAGAACGAGAGCTTAAATCCAAGGTTTTTGTTTTTTGTATTGTCAATAAGCGCAAAGAATTACGTTAGTTCAGGTATGGGAAATCCCAAGCTAATGAGTAACGTAATGGGCAACATAAAAATAC
>CALAYY010000196.1 GCA_937895465.1 uncultured Clostridia bacterium
ATATGATCCATTAGCTCAGTCGGTAGAGCACATGACTTTTAATCATGGTGTCCCGAGTTCGAATCTCGGATGGATCACCATTAAACCCTAAACCCCTTTTTGCGGATGTGGCGGAATTGGCAGACGCGCCAGACTTAGGATCTGGTATCGTACGATGTGGGAGTTCAAGTCTCTTCATCCGCACCAAATTTTGGAGCAGTCTGCGGCAGTAGCTCAGCGGTAGAGTGCCGCCTTGCCAAGGCGGATGTCGCGAGTTCGAATCTCGTCTGCCGCTCCATTTTCGGCACCATAGCCAAGCGGTAAGGCAGAGGTCTGCAAAACCTTTATCCCCAGTTCGATTCTGGGTGGTGCCTCCAATAAATATCAAGCCCTGTAAAAAGGGTTTGTTTATATTTGCCGAAGTGGCGAAATGGCAGACGCAAAGGACTTAAAATCCTTCGGAGGTTACACTCCGTGCCGGTTCGAGTCCGGCCTTCGGCACCAAGTAAAATAGTCAAAAGTTTTTTAGCTTTTGACTTATTTTATTTAAATAAAAAGCAATATAAAAACATATTTTTAAGGAGCATAAACAAATGATATTAGATGTCATAAGTAATTTGAATGTCTATGAAAATTGCAATAAAAATTTTAATAAAGTAATTGAGTTTATGAAAAAAAATGATTTGACAAATCTAGAATCAGGGCGGTATGAATTAGAAGATGATTGTTTTGTAAAAATCATGTCATATCAAACAAAAGAACAAAACGATGCCCAGTTGGAGTCACATAAGAATTATATTGATGTGCAATACATAATAAGCGGCAATGAAAAAGTGCTTTGGCAAAACGCTAATGTCGGTATGAAAGCGGAAGAATATAACGAAAAAGAAGATTGTTTGTTATGGAAGGTTTCTAACCCTGTTAGCTTTTGCATTAATGCCGGAATGTTTTGTGTTTTTTTTCCTGATGATTTGCATTGCGCATCGCTTTCTGACGGCAAATTAGTAAATGTTAAAAAGGCAGTATTTAAGATTGCTATAAATTAGATAATTTAAGATTTATTATGATTTTTAATTAGTTTTATTTTAAGTTTTTGTTTCTTTCCGAAGCAAGGCATTATTTAAATTTCTTTAAATATTTCTTTAGGCGGGCGGTCGTAATATTTGTAAAAGTTTCGATAAAAGGTAGTCATCGAATCAAAGCCGTTTAAAAAGACCAAATCTGATAAATTAGGATTATCTGATTTTTTTGCAGACGAAATTAGGTTTTGAATCCGCACCATATTTATATAATTATTTAGGTTTTCGCCTATATAAGAATTAAATAATCTAGAAAAGTAATATTTGTTATAACCAAATTTATTAGAAATATCATCCAAAGATATTGGTTGGGTAAAGTGCTCATCTATATAATTGAGTGCATCAATAATTATACTGATTTTTAAAGAAGCCTTAACAGGAACAAGTTGATAATGGGATAGCAGACTTCCTAGGATTATTTGAATATAACCTTTTTTGACCATCTCTGAAGTTGTATTAGTAATTTTATTCAACGATTCAAAATATTGCATAAGACTGTAATTAAATGCTTTATCTTTTAGATGTGCAGGCAAAGTTTTTGTTTGAAAAAAACTAGTAAAATCATCAGAATAGCGCTGCCCTATGATTAGTACATAATTGGTGTAATCTGGAGCAGGGTATAATTGATGTATTCCGCACTTGTGCACAAAAATGATATCGTCCTTTTGTGCGCAAAAATTTTCACCGTCAATATTACAATCAAGCGCACCGTCTATAACATAAAGAATTTCAATACAACGATGAAAATGCGCAATTGTTGGTTCGTGCTGGCTTTGAAAAAAAACGACCTTATCTGTTTTATCATGAAAAGATTCATATATAATATTATTATGTTTCATCATGTCAATATTCGGTAGAAATTTATTGAATTTTGAGTGGAAAACTGCAATATTTAGTGCTATTGTAACATTTGAAGGCTGTTAAGTCAATTATGGAGATATAATATTATGAACTTAGTGATTATTGGTTATGGAGGAATGGGGGGATACCACGCTCAAAAATTAAAAGAATATAATGAGGGTAAACCTATTGCTCCTATTACCGTTATTGGTGTTTATGATATTGATAAACAAAGGGAATTAATTGCCCAAAAAAACGGCTATAAGATTTATAGCAATCAGCAAGAAATTTGGGCTGACAAGAATGTCGATGCAGTCCTTATCGCAACACCAAACGATGTTCATGCTATGTATGTAATGGCTGCGTCTAAAGCTGGCAAAAATATGATTTGTGAAAAACCTATCGGTATGAATTGTCTTGAGGCTGAGCAAATGTATGCTTTTGCAAAAGAGGCTAATATAATCTTTTCAATTCATCAAAACCGCCGCTGGGATGATGATTTTCTTACTATAAAAAACATTTTTGATAACAGCTTGATTGGAGATGTATATTGCATTGAATCTCGTGTTATGGGTAGCAACGGAATACCAGGTGCATGGCGAAAAGAAAAAGCACATGGCGGTGGTATGATGCTTGATTGGGGTGTTCATCTAATTGATCAAATGCTCCAGATGGTAAAATCGCCTATACAAAGCCTTTATTGTGAGTATAGCTATATCTATGGCGAAGAAGTAGATGACGGCTGCAATCTTACTGTAAATTTTGAAAATGGAATAAAATACCGCATAATTATTGCAACAGATTGCTTTAGAAATTTGCCCCGTTGGCAAGTTTATGGTACACAAGGCACAGCTACAATTAATGATTGGAACCTATCAGGTGGAATAACTCGTGTTTTGATTAGAGATGATAAAAACCTTATTGGAATTAAGGCAGGAAATGGCTTTACACGCACAATGGCTCCTCGAATTGGCAATTCAATAGAGCAAATTGATTTGCCTATAGTGAATGCAGAGCCTTTTGCTTTTTATAAAAACTTTGGTGCTTCATGTTTAGGGCATACAGAAAATATAATAAAGCCTGAAGAAGTTATTCGAGTATGTAAAGTTATGGAAGCGGCAGAACGCTCAGCAAAGCAAAATATAGTAATTAAAGATAAATTATAATATAAATAAGGGGGAATCAAATTATGAAAATAAGCGTGGTAAGCAGTATTTTGAGTGATTACAGTCTTGATGAAAGCTTGAAGTATCTATCAGGACTGGGTGTAGATGAATTTGAATTAGGTGTGGGCGGTTATCCTGGCAAGGCACATGCAGATGCACTAAAATTAAGTAAGGACAAAAAAACCAGAGAAGCGCTTTTGGATACTTTCAAACAAAACAATATGGGTATATCTGCTTTATCTGTTCATGGCAACTGTATACATCCTGATAAGGCAACTGCCTCAGCATTTCAGGCTGATTTTGAGGCTGCTTGTGTGCTGGCAGGACAAATAGGTGTAGATAGACTGATAACCTTCTCAGGTTGTCCTGGCTCTGACCCCTTTGCTTTAATGCCTAATTGGGTAACATGTGCCTGGCCTACAGATTATCAAAAAATTCTTGAATGGCAATGGAATGAGGTATTAATTCCTTATTGGGAAAAGGCAGTAAAATTTGCGGCTGATAACGGTGTAAAGAGGATTGCATTAGAGCTACATCCAGGATTTTGTGTGTATAATCCGTCAACGCTTATTCGGCTTCGCAATGCTGTAGGAAATGTTATTGGAGCTAATCTTGACCCTTCTCATCTTTTTTGGCAGGGCATGGATATTTTAGAAGTAATCAGAGAATTAGGAGATTCTATATATTATTTTCATGCTAAAGATACTAGACTGATAGACCATAATATACGCAAAAACGGTGTGCTTGATACAAAATCCTTTACAGATGCCGCTGAGCGTTCATGGCTTTTTTGCACACTTGGATATGGACATGATGCACTTGTATGGAAACAAATATTTTCAGCATTAAAAGTGGCTGGATACGACGATTGCATTTCTATTGAGCATGAAGATGGGCTTATGTCGCCCAAGGAAGGATTAGAAAAGGCTGTCAAATTTGTCAAAGAGAGCATTATCATTCAAAGCAATAAAAACATGTGGTGGGCATAATTATGAAATACGCTGTTCAATTATATAGTTTGAGGGAAATTGCAAAGCGCGATGGGGCAGAGAAAATATTTAAAATGGCAGCTGAAGCTGGCTATGACGGTGTGGAATTTGCAGGCTTTTACGGTAAGACGCCAAAAGAAATACATGCTTTGTTAAATAAATATAATTTAATAGGCATTTCAGCTCATATCCTTCCGCAAGATGTAGAAAAGAATATATCATATATTGAAAAATTGGGTATAAAATTTGTTTTTAATCCTTGGGTCGATTTGGAAGTATTTGAAACACCCACAAAATATGCCGAATTAGTTGATATAACTAATAAAGCAAAGATGATGTTAGATTCTCATGGAGTTGTGTTAGGTTATCACAATCATTCGCAAGAATTTAATAATGGCAACAACTATGTAAAAAAGTTAACAGATGATATTTTGGGGTTAAAAGCAGAGCTTGATGTGTTTTGGGCATACGTTGCAAACAGAGATCCAATGGAAGAAATGAAGGCACTAAAGGAAAAGCTTGTATTTGTCCATATAAAAGAGGCGGCAAAGGAAAATGCACGTGAATCGGCACAGCCTATTATAGGAGAAGGTGCAATCAACATGTCCAAAGTGTTTGAAGAAGCTAAAAACCAGGGAATTGAATGGGCGGTCTTGGAAGTTGAAAAATTTCCATGCGAAGAAAATAAATATCTTGCTCGCAGTCTGAAAAATATGAAAAGATTTTCAAAATAACTAATCTTATATAAATGATAAGGAGTAAAAATTATGGATAAGGTAAGAATAGGTGTTATCGGTTGCGGAGGTATTGCTAATCAAAAACATATGCCGGCACAAAAGAATAATCAAGCAGCTGAAATAATTGCGTTTTGTGATATTATAAAAGACAAAGCAATTAAGGCTCGAGCAGATTTTGGTAAGCTTGAAGATAAGGTATATACAGATTATAAAGAACTTCTGAAAGACAAGAGTATAGATGCGGTTTTGGTGTTGACTCCTAATTGCTCTCATTGCGAAATAACTGTTGCGGCACTTGAAGCAGGCAAACATGTAATGTGTGAAAAACCTATGGCAATGAATTATAATGAAGCCAAAATGATGATAGAAGCACGAGATAAATCAGGTAAAGTTTTAACCATAGCTTATCAAAACAGATTTAGAAAAGACTCTATATACCTAAAACAGCAGGCTGATGCCAATATGTTTGGGGATATCTATTATGCTGAGGCGATTGCTTTACGCCGCCGTGCAGTACCTACTTGGGGTGTTTTTATTGATAAGGAAAAACAAGGAGGAGGCCCGCTTATTGATATAGGCACTCATGCGCTTGATCTTACGCTGTTTATGATGAATAATTATGAACCTGCTTTTTGTATGGGCAAGACCTTTCACAAGTTAAATAAGCAAACAAATACCGGAAATGCATGGGGAGATTGGGATGTAGAAAAGTTTACTGCGGAAGACAGTGCTTTTGGATTTGTGGTTATGAAAAACGGCGCGCTTATTAATCTAAAAGCAAGTTGGGCATTAAATATTGCCAATCCTCTAGAGGCTGTAACAGTTATTTGCGGAGATAAAGCAGGTGCTGATATGCTTGACGGCTTAAGGATTAATACAGTCATAGGCGGCAAGCAGGTTATGATTAATCCTGATCTCAATAGCGGTTCAGTTGCATTTTTTGAAGGGTCTAATATGGATGCACCTCACGAGATTGAAGCGGTTACCTTCACTAATGCAATTTTAGGTAAAGGCAAATTATATGTTACTGCAGAGCAGGCAGCGGTGGTGACGCAAATTCTTGAAGGAATTTATCAATCAGACAAGACAGGCAAGCCGTATTATTTTTAAATTGAGAAATAGGCATATGAAAGGTTCTATCAAAAGAGCAGATGATTTAAAAATCCATTGTCCTACGGTAAAGGGTTATAGTATAGAATAATAACGTTTTTTATCTTATATCAAAAGCGAAAGATTGATGTTTTTCGCTTTTTGCATTTCTATCGGTATATTTAATCATTTTTATTTAATTTTTAATATATATAATTTCTATGCGTATTTTTCTTTCGTGCAATTATCACGAAATTTCTTATTATTGCCTTGATAGAATTAACATGAATATGCTAGACTGCATTTAAATAAAATAATAAAGTTTTAAAGGAGTTTAAAAATGTTTGAACAAGTAAAACTAAAATATAATTTTAATGAATTAGAGCCTTATATTGACGAATTGACAATGATTACTCATTACACCAAGCACCATGCAGCGTATACTAATAATTTTAATGCTGCTGTAGAAAAAGCTAATTTAACAGGAAAGTCAACTGAAGAAATTTTGGCTAATCTTGATATGGTGAAAGATGAAGGTCTAAAGGCACAGTTGAAAAACAATGGCGGCGGTTATTATAATCATAATCTATATTTTGCTACAATGGCGCCTAACGGAAAACACGCACCTGAGGGCAAGCTTGGAGATAAGATAGTTTCAACTTTTGGAAGTTTTGAAGTGTTAAAAGAAAAACTAAGTCAAGCCGCATCAACAAGATTTGGTTCAGGCTGGGCATGGCTTTCAGTTGATAAAAAAGGCAATTTACAAGTTACATCCTCTTCAAATCAAGATAACCCTATCACTGAATCAAAAGGTGAATGGATGCCGATTGTAGGAATAGATGTTTGGGAACATGCATATTATCTAAAATATAAAAATCTTAGGGGAGATTATATAAAAGAACTTTTTAATGTAATTGACTGGAACGAAGTTGAAAAACTATATAATAAAGCCTTATAATAAGACAGTATCATAAATTTCTTTCTAAACAAAAAGCCTTAAAATCATTTTTTAAGGCTTTTTGCATTCTCTAATCATTTTTTAATCTAATATACAATTAATTTTCTTGCTATAAAATCAATATTAATGATATTATTATTATGATAATAAAATGCGTTTCTAATGGAGGATTATATGCTCAAGATATTTTCGGTAAGCAAATCTTATGCAAAAAGCACATATAAGGCAGTTGACGAGCTTACACTTAATGTGAAAAAAGGCGTAATATATGGTTTTATCGGACCTAATGGCGCAGGAAAAACAGCTACTATCAAAATGTTAAC
>CALAYY010000197.1 GCA_937895465.1 uncultured Clostridia bacterium
AGTTTCCGGCGTGAGAGGCCAGCGTCCTAACCTCTAGACTATGGTGGCATGTATGGCTGCGGGACTAGGGTTCGAACCTAGACTGTACGGGTCAGAGCCGTATGTGCTACCATTACACAATCCCGCAAAACAGCACAATTTATTCTAATCAAAACATATCGCAATGTCAAGTATATTAATATTTTATATTATACCAATTTTTAATATTTTAATATTAAGTTGCGGCCTCACAGAACTTTGACATCTCAACATCTTTGCCGACTTTTATTTTTCCGCTGATTTATAAGGTCGCAGGAACTCTATCACGAAATACTTCTTTATCTCCCTGCCTTAACAAAACATCTGCTCTTGTATAGTTGTTGGCCCTTATCATTCTGTTATTTAGTTTTAATAATTGCTCGTTACCGCATTCAGCACAAACAACCAAATCAGTCTTGCCCTTATTAATTCTTATTATAAATTGATTGCCGTTATCAGCTACCGATATTGTCGAAAAATTGTAATCAACAAATCTGTAATAATCGCCTGAAATTATTCCCGCCGTCAAAAAAGAATTGAAGTTATATATCCAAAAAGCATTATCGCCCATATATGAAGCAAGGCAAATGTTTTTTCCCAACAAATTAAGCGCATAAAACCTTTCAGGCAGTTTTCGTGCAGATATCCTATGAATATATCCATAGCTTTTTATATGATGTGTCTTGCCGTTTATTGTAACTTCACCAAAAAATTCGCTAAACTGCGAAATAAATTCGACACGTGCATTTCTAGGAAGCATACTGCCAAGCCCCCTACTGCTTCTGATACTGTTATTTTGAGAAATCTTTATATCGCAAGCTATTGATATTTCACCGTAAAGAGAAAATTTTAGATATTCTGGTGTGAAGAAATTTTCTAAAGCTTGAAACTGATATTTAAAAAGTCTGCATTCTCCTTTTTGATATATGCGTGAAGCTGATTTGCCGTCAAAAAAAGCATAAGAAAAATAGCTGTCCTCAAGCATACCACAATAGATGCTTAAGAATTTGCCGTCTATATCAAATTCAAACAACAAGATGTTATTCATATCAGATTTACCTTAGTTTGTGTAAAATCTATATATTATTATTCTTAATTGATTATCTCAAACGCTTTTAACAATCTTTCTATGTTATCCAAATAATAATTCAAAAAAGCAAAGGGCTTTGCCGTATTTTTTAATCCTATCCAAATCCCATAAACAAGTTTTGGTCTGCCGTTGAGACTGCTGTTGAGAAGCTGTGCCAAGACATATAATTCTTCTCGTGCGTCTATATCTATATCTGTTTCTTTGGATAAGAATATTATCATCTCGGAAACATAAGTTGATATTTCCTCAGCTTGTGTGCGGTTAAGTGGCCGTGATACCTCATTATTATAATACAGCTTGTCGTTATTAATATTCATAAGTCCCAATGCAGTCCTTTTGAACTTCAAAATTGCATCATAACACCAGTTTTTGTATGCAAGATTGATATTGTCAGTTTCGGACATATAAAACTCTTGCAAAAATCTAGTTAGGTTAAGCCTTTTGGCATCAATTTCCCATAGCATAGAGAAAACAAACGCACAAAATTCTTCTCTGCTTTCAGGATATTTTATCATAGCAGCGTTAGATGCGGCATTCACGCCTGCATGTGCTAATGCTGAAGGAAAATCATAATCTTTGACACAGCAAGCCAAAATTTCATAAAGACGCGGATATGCGGCAATTGATTTGAGTACTTGTGTTATATATTTGTCAGACATGATAAACTTAGCGCAAGACATCTCATCGCAAGCCTTAATAAAAGCATCAGGTGAAGCAATACTCATATCTCTCCTCTATAAATTGGTTTGAATTATATGTAATTATATCACAGTAAAAAAAGCTAATCAATCCAATTATAGCTTGCATATAACGATTGATTATTGTATAATTGAAGCAAATAGTCATAAGGAGGAAAGACTAATGAAATCTGTTGTGCTCAATCTTAGTTATGCTGATGTAAAGGATTTCGTCAATACCGTAAGCAGATATACGGTTGAAACTGACCTTAAAAGCGGCAGATATACAGTAGATGCCAAATCTCTTCTGGGTATTTTTAGTTTGGACTTATCCAAACCCATTACTTTAGAGATCCATGACGGAAAAGGCGTAGATGAACTTATAAAAGAACTCAAGCCTTTTATCAAAGATTAAGTTCTATAAACGCCCTGCTGATTTGGCAGGGCTTTTGATTATCATGGCACTTTCAAAAAATCCAACATTGCTTGGATTTTTTTATATTTTTTAACAATTTGCAAAATATGGTTTAAAAACTAATAAACAATACA
>CALAYY010000198.1 GCA_937895465.1 uncultured Clostridia bacterium
ACTGCTGCTGGATCTGCACCTTCGCCTTGACGGACGATTTTTACCTTTGCCCTGTCTGCCCAAACACTTAATTGGTCAGAAGCCGCCGCTCTAAAAGTATCAGCCGCCGCAACCATAACCTTGTATTTTTTATCAGAAAAATATTTTGCCAATTTTCCCACTGCCGTGGTTTTGCCTACGCCGTTAACACCTACTACTGTAATAACTACAGGTGTGTCAATCTCTGGCTGTTCGACTTCGTCCAAAATCTCAATCATGATTTCTTTCAAAGTTTGTATAACGCCGTCTTTATCTCTTATCTTGCGATCATCAACTTCATCTCTTAGTCTGTCCAAAATATACATTGCTGCTTGTGCGCCCATGTCGGAGCCTAATAATATTGCTTCCAATTCATCAAAAAAATCATCGTCTAAGACTCCGCCTTTAAACAGCTGGCTTAATCTATAGCCAATGGACTCTCTTGTTTTTTTTAAGGCTTCCCAAATTCTTTTGAACAAACCCATATATAATTTATGCTCCTTCTATCTGTGCAACCTTAACTGCATCTTCAAGCCTTACGCTTACTACCTTAGAAACACCTTGCTCTTCCATTGTGACTCCGTATAGGCTGTCGGCAAGCTCCATTGTAGGCTTTCTGTGCGTAATAACTATAAACTGTGTCTTAGAGCTGAAGTTTTGCAAATACTTGGCAAATCTTTCTGCGTTGGCATCGTCTAATGCTGCTTCAATTTCGTCCAAAACACAAAACGGCATTGCACGAAGTTTCAAAATAGCAAACAAGATTGCAATAGCTGTCAAAGCTCTTTCTCCGCCTGAAAGCAATGAAATACTTTGAAGTCTTTTTCCAGGCGGCTCGGCAATTATTTCTATACCAGCTTCCAATGGGTCTTCTGCTTCTTCAAGCACTAACTTAGCGTTGCCGCCGCCAAACAACTGACGGAACACCTGTGAAAAATTGGCCTTAATTTGTTCAAATGAACGCTCAAATCTTACAAGCATTTCAGCGACCATTTCTTTTATAACCTTTCTTATATCAGCAATGGATTTTTCAAGGTCTTCTTTTTGTTTGGTCTCATCTTCAACTCTATTTTTCAAAACTCGGTATTCTTCTATTGCTTCTAGGTTGACATACCCCAAACGGATGATTTCTCGCCGTACTCTGTTAGCCTCGGCAATTCCCTCTTCACTGTTATAATCAGCAACTTTGGATTCCAAACAGCCTTGATAATCAAGATTGTATTCTTCTGCTATTTTTTCGCTTTCTATCTGAAGATTGATGTCGATGTCATTTAGCCTTTTTTCCTGTTCAAATCTCTTTTCTTTTAGGTTGTTTAGCTCTTCCTGAATTTTGAGCCTTTTTGAATCCAACTCTATAAGTTTTGCCTGACATTCTATTTTATATTTATCAAGATCAGATAATTTTTCACAAACCTCTTTTAATCTTAAATGGTCTTTGGGGTCAGCAGATATTCCTCCCAATAAGGGCAAATCAGCCGTTTCTATAATATCATTATTGGTCTTGATATTCTTTTTGTTTTCGGCAATGTTACCGTCCAGATATTCTATACGTGCTGACAGTCTACTGATTTCACTGTCGCATGCATTCTTCTGACTGTTATATGACGCCAAGTCCACTTTGGAATTGGTTATATTACTAAGCAATACATCACGCTTACTTTTTTGATCTTCAAACTGCTTTTGAAGTTCGTTATTGACGGTGTCTTCTGTCTTTTGACGGTCATTGATTGTATTTTCCTGACCGCTGAGATTGGATAGCTTTTGCTTTATATCCTCAATGCCAGATGTTGCTTTTTCATTTTCGTTAGAGAAAAAGAAAATTTCTCTGTTATAGCTTTCTATATTTCCATTAGCTTTTTTATACTGCTCTTTGACAGAAGCAAGCTCAATTTCTCTTACATGCAAATCGCTCTGACATTTTTTGAGATCAATATTTAGTTTTTCTACTTGCTCTTCTGCTTTTTCTCTTTCTTTCAAAGCTTCAGATAGCTGTTCTTCAGATTCTTTTAGACTTTTAACAGCTTGTGCAAGTTGATTTTCATAACTTAATAGATTGGAAACTTCATTCTTTTTGCTTCCGCCTGTAATAGCACCGCCATAAGCTACAATATCTCCCTCTAGGGTAACTATTTTGAAAGCATAATTAACGAACTTGGCAAGATTGACTGCAACATCAAGGTCCTTGGCAATAACTGTCCGACCTAAAAGCATACGGATAACTCCGTCATATCTTTTGTCAAAAGCAACAAGATCCGCCGCTACACCGTAACAGCCGTCAAAATTCTTGATTTTGTCAAGAAGGTCTCTTTCTAGATATCTAGGTTTTACCGCAGTGACAGGCAAAAATGTAGCTCGCCCTAACTTGTGTTGTTTTAAGTAGCTTACTGCGTATTTTGCACCTTCTTCATCAGGTGTAATGATATTTTGGGCAGTTGCACCCAATGCCATATCTATTGCAGTTTCCAAATGAGGCTTGACCTTAACTACCTTGGCTACTACATTTTCTATATGTCTTGATAAAACACTGTCTGTCTTAGCGGCGTTAAACAATGACTTAACGCTGAAGTTATAATTGCGCATATCAGAAGCTATCTCACCCAGCATTTTTTGTTGAGTTTTGTTTCTGTGATATTCTGCGCTTAATTGGTCACATCTACTTGCCAGCTCTTTTGAAGTTTTTAGATTGGTATTATATTTAGAGGTAAGCTCGTCTAGTTCAGATTTTAGCTTAATGCTCTCTATTTCAAGTGTCTCGACATTTTTTTGAAGCTTTATAGCCCTTATTTCTTCATCGGTAAGACGGCTTTTTAAAGTTTCTGTTTTTTGAATATTATCTTGAATCTTTTCTTCTAAGCTTGTCTTTTTGGCTTCCAAAGAAGATAATTCAGACTTGATGCCTGTCATTTTATTTAATGCGGCAAGTTCTTCCTTATGTGCCTTTTGGGCTTGGGATTCTATTTCACTAATAAAGCCTGAAATTTCTATATAACTGTTATTATATTCTTCTATCTTATTGCGCAGCTCATTGATATCGTCTTTTAGCTTTGAGGATAGGTCAATGTTCTCGTCAAGCGTTTTTTTGCTTTGTTCCCTTTCTGATTCGTCTTTCAGAACTTGTAACGACAGCCTGTCATTTTGTTCTTTGAGATTGTTTATTTTTTCTTTAATGAGCTTTTGTTCGCTCTCAGCTCTTTCTAATTTTAAAGACAAGGAAAGTCTTTCATCATTAAACGCCTTTATATCAGTATCAAGTGTAGATGAATAATCCATTGCATTGATATATTCTGTATATGCCTCATCATAAAGTTTTTGCAAAGAGCGTATTTCCTGATTAGTAACATCCAAAGCTTGAGAAGCAACCTTTTTTTTGGCTTCGGCTGTATCATACATGACTATGTAATTATTGATATCCAAAACACGCTGGCGTTTTTTGAGTTCTGTATATTTTTCGGCTTTTTCTGATTGATTTTTTAACGGCTCCAGATTTCGTTCAAGCTCGTTTAAAACAGCAAGATGGGTAGTAAGTTTGTCTTCTACCCTTGTAAGCTTTCTCTCGTTTTCGATTTTTACCTGTTTGTACTTAGTAATGCCTGCCGCATCTTCAAAAATACTTCGTCTGTTTTCCGGCTTGGCACTCAAAATCTCATCTATTCTGCCCTGACCGATTATAGAATAGCTGTCTTTTCCAAGACCTGAATTATGCAAAATAGCCGTAACATCGCTTCTGTAAAGCTTACGGGAGATTACCACTTCTTCAAAATCTGTATCAAAAATACGGTCTTTATTATCAAAATATAATAAAACTTCACAATAAGATAATGACTTTCTGTTAGTAGTTCCGTTAAAGATAACATCCTGCATGTTGGAGCCGCGCAAAGTCTTTGGGGACTGCTCGCCTAGTGCCCACCTTATGCTGTCAGCAACATTACTCTTACCGCAGCCGTTGGGGCCTACAATAGCTGTAATGCCGTCGCCAAATTCAATATTTAATTTATCTGCAAAGGATTTGAATCCATATACTTCTATTTTTTTAAAATACAATGTAAGGTTCCCTTAGTTTTTTACCTTAGTTATTTTAGCATATATAAGGCGGTTTGAAAAGTAATACAGCCAAATGGATAAAGTATTAACATCAATTATTTGCACACGTTTTATCTGATTTTGTCACATAAAAAACAGATAAGTTGCTATGATTTATATTAAAGCTAATTTGCTGCAAGCAGTTTTTGCCGCTAATCTTTCTGCCTCACTTTTGCTTCTGGCTTTGGCTTTACTTAAGACTTTTTCGTCCAGTACAACTTCAACCAAAAAGAAATTATCATTATTTTCTGTTATTTCTGAATATTTAAAAATATCCTTTTTTTGTTTTAGAGTATGTTCAAGTAACATTCCAACATAATTATCCGTCTTGTTTTTGAGAACATGAACCATGTTGGCACCAATTGACCTAAATATAAAGTCTCTTGCTTCGTCAATACCGCCGTCCAAAAACACTGCCCCTGTTACCGCCTCAAAAAGGTCACATTTTGTAGCTTCGCTTTTTACAGGATTTGAGCGTGTTTCTCCCACTCCGCAAAGTAAAAAATCTATAATCTTAAGCTCGTCCACAGCACGGGCAAGTGCTGTCTTATTTACAATGGATGCCCGCTTTTCTGATAAGTTTTTTTCATTCCAATCCGCTTTGGCATTTTGGTACAAAAACTCTGAAACTACCAAACTTAATATACTGTCTCCCAAAAATTCCAACATTTCATTGCTTTGAACCTTTTGCTCATTGGAATATGAAGAATGAGTAAATGCTGTGATTAATATTTGTTTATCGGAAAACTCATATCCGATGAGGCTTTCAATATTTGATATATCCATTATTCAACTATCTTAGAAAGACCTGTTTTGATTTTTTCTATAAGATTTTGTTTTGCCATAGCTTGTGCCTGCAAAATTGTAGCTTTAATTGTCTGTGCCTTGGCAGAGCCATGAGTTTTTATTACAATCTTTTTGCAGCCCAAAAAGGGAGCTCCGCCTATTTGGTTATAATCCAATCTGCTTTTTAGCTTTTTTAATGATGGCTTCATCAATGCCGCACCGATTTTTGACATTGTTCTTTCCATAATAGCTTGTTTTAGAGCTGTCATTATAAGATTCATAGAGCCTTCAACAGATTTTAACATTACATTGCCCACAAATCCGTCCGTAACCAAAACATCGTATTCTCCCGAAAATGCATCTCTTGCTTCCATATTGCCTACAAAATTAATGGGTGCGGCTTTTAAAAGTTCAAAAGCGGCTTTGGTCAGGGCGTTACCCTTTTCGTCTTCTGTACCTACTGAAACTAAGCCTACTCTTGGGGTCTCAATACCAAAAACTGATTGCATATAGCAAGAGCCCATAATGGCAAACTGAACAAGATATTCGGGTTTACAGTCCATATTGGCTCCGCAATCTATAAGCATAGTGTTGCCGTATGTTATAGTGGGCAAAAC
>CALAYY010000199.1 GCA_937895465.1 uncultured Clostridia bacterium
AATTTTATCATATCTGACGGCAGGCTTACGGTAACACCTGGCAATGCAAAATATGTTCCTGAACAAGTTTCAGGCGGGGTTAAAACTTTAATGGTACTTTATAAAAATAACAAAACAGGCACAGTGACAAAAGAGTTAATGGCTTCATCGTCTACCGATATATATAAATATGATGAAGTAGGCAGTACATGGGTATCTATAAAAAGCGGGCTTAGGGGCGGTTTCTACAGCTTTATAAATTATCAGCAGGGAATGGATGACATTATTATAATGTCAAACGGCATAGACCCGATGTATAAATACGACGGAACAACACTTACAGAGTTAGGTGGAGTTCCGCCAAGGTGTGCTTCTATATCACTTCACTATGAACGTGTATGGGCTACGGTTGATTTATCGTTTCCTAATCGTGTGCATTACAGTGCTCCACTTGACCCTGAGAATTGGAAAGTAGCTAAAGATGACGGTGGATTTTTAGAGATACCAACATGGGACGGTGGTGTATGTATTGGACTTAGTACAATCTTTGATAATGTTGTAATCTTCAAAACATATAATATCTGGAAGATTAATGGTATGTACCCTGCCGAGTATCAAAAACTACAGGTGTATTCCTCCACTGGTGCTATTGCTCCAAAATCAATTCAAGATGCAGGCACTGTATGCCTATTCTTAGCAAGAGATGGGATATATGTATATGACGGTATGCAAACACAGTTAATCAGCCAGCCAATAAAAGATATAATAAAGAATATGAACCTTTCTTATGCAGATAAAGCAGTGGGAATTTTTTACGATAATAAATATACTCTGGCAATCCCTGAAGGAAATAGTACAGAAAATAATTGTGTGATTGAGTATGATCTAGATACAAAACAGTTCATCATAAAACGTGGTTTTAATGTAACCACATTCTTAGTATATAAGGATAAGTTGTTATTTTCAAATAATGACGGTTATGTTTTAGAGTATAACAAGGGCGACACATTCGACGGCAAACCTATTGAAGCATTTTGGGACACACCCTATTCCAATATTGGCATGCCAAATGTCACAAAAAGGAGTTCAGAAATATATTTAACATTAGAAAAACTTTATGGCGATGAGATGAAGGTTGACGGAATTTTTGATAAAAGATCTAAAAGTGCAGTTGTTAAATTGCCTAGCATAAAAACTGATAAAAAAGTTAGGCTCAGATGTACTGGCAGACACTTTAAACTGAGGTTTTCCAATGTAAATGGCAGTAGGTTTACACTAGCTATGCCACAGCTTTACTATGATGCAGATAGGGACTGATGCAATATGAGGGGTTTTGAAGTAATCAGGGACATTTCTCCATTGTCTTTAAAGAGCCTTAATGAACAGTTGCAGATGCTTTTTTTCAGGGTGCAGAATATAACCGAAAAAGATTTAAGGCCAGAATCGGTTACAGGCGAAGCAATTAAGGTAGAGTCTATTGACGGTACCCATATCAAGCCTAAGTCAATAACAGCAGAGCATATTGACGTTGAGTTACTCACTGCTGATAGTTTAGAAGCGGTTAATGCCAGAATAGGTGACTTAGAAGCTACAAGCGCAACAATAACAGATTTAAACGCCGCAATGGCTGATATAAATGATTTAAAAGCCAACAAGGCCAGTATAACCGATCTTAGTGCAGTAACAGCTAGGATAGGCACACTAGAAGCTAACAGTGCCACTATTGTTGAGCTTGATGCAAGCAATGCAAGAATAAATACTTTAGAAGGCAAGACCGCTTCAATTGAAACTATTTTATCTAAAGACGTGTTTACTGAGCTTGCTACAGTGGGTAAGATTGTAGCGGGAAGTTCAATTATCTCAGACGGTGCAATAGGCGATGCTCAAATATCGTCATTATCGGCTAGTAAATTAAGTGCAGGGATAATTGATGCCGCAATAATTACCGTAAAAAACCTTAATGCTGATAATATTACAGTCGGTACAATAAACGGGCAAAGAATTGCAGACGGTGCAATAGATAATAGCAAAGTAGCAGAAAATGCTAATATTGCAGGAAGTAAATTAGATATAAATGATGTAATAGTAAATATAAATGGTGCTACTACACAGATAGATAGTACGAAAATACAAGTAGGGGATAGAAGTTTAGACTTAGAACTATCCGAACAAAAAATAGCCACAGAAGATAATGCAGAAAGTATAAGCAATCAAAGCAGCCAAATATCTGCTTTAGATACTGCCATAAAGTTAAAAGTAGATACTCAAACCTATGATACAAAGATGTCTAGTATAGATGGCGATATAGGCACTATAAATACTAGTCTGAATAAAGCCACAAGCGATATATCTGTATTGCAGGGGCAGATAGTGCAAAAAGTTGAGCAGACGGATATAGATAGCGCAATAAGCGGTCTTGATAGCAAATTCGAGACAATAGAGAATGATAAAGCAGATAGGTTAGATACAGATGCTTTATGGACAAATATCACTCATATGGAAACATCGGTTGTTCAGTTACAGGATTCTATTACATCTAAAGTTGAACGCACTGAGATGGATTCTATTAACGATACATTGGCAGAAGTATCTTCACAAGTTACACAGTTAGAAGATTCATACAGGATTGATATATCACAGTTATCAGGCAAGGTATCTGATGCAGAGGATAGTTTAGGTCAAATTACAAGTTATCTTGATTTTAGCTCTACTGGACTTAATATAGGAAAGTCTAATAGCCCATTAAGCATAAATATCAGTAATGAGCAAATGGATTTTTTGGATAATGGTACTGCCGTTGCATATATAAATGGGCAGAAAATGTATATAGAAAATTTGCAGGTATTACAGTCTATTATTATAGGTGTTCATCAGATAGAAAAATACAATAGCGGCATAACGTTCTTAAGATGGGTAGGTGAGCAATAATGGCAAGCGGAAGTTTTAATGTCAGTACCAGCAATCAATATATAAAGGGGAAAATCGAATGGAGTTCGGTACAAGATATTGATAAAAATCAGTCTACTGTTACTGCTACTCTAAGACTTTCTAGAACTAATACAGGATACACAACAGAGGGTAGGGGCAGCTTTACCATTACGATAAATGGGAATAGCAAAACGAATGACAACGGTGGATCACAATTTGTATTTACTTATAATTCTAATACTCTATGTGTAACTCATACCGTTGCGGTGCCTCATAATGCTGATGGGAGTAAGAGCATCACAATAACAGCCAGTGGAAGCATATCCAGGTTTACAATGTCAAGTCAAGGTGGGACTGCTGTATTAGACACTATACCAAGAGCTAGTTCTATAAGCTCATTCCCAAGCTTTACAATAGGTAATAGCTTTACAGTATCTATTAATAGGGCAAGCTCCAGCTTTACGCATACGTTAGAATTAAAGTATGGTTCAACTGTTATTGCCACTAGATCAGGTGTAGGGTCAAGTGTTAATTTTAGTTTGTCTAGCGCTGAACAAGATACTCTGTATAATGCTATGAAGAATGTGACAAGTGGCACAGTAACATTAACTTGCCAAACCTATAATGGAAGTACAGCTATAGGAAATGCAGTAAGTAAAAATTCGACAGCTTATATATCAAGCTCAATAGTTCCGACATTTACATCATTAACGGCTGTAGAAACTGTGTCCGCTGTATCAGCTTTAGGGGTATTTATTCAGAATTTAAGCAGGATCAAATTCACTATTAATGGAGCAAGCGGAGCAAAACATAGTACAATTACTGCCTATAAAATCACATTCAATGGCGTAAATTATAATGTCTCTAGTGCTACTACGGGCGCTATCAATAAGAGCGGTACATTAACAGCCAAAGCCACGATAACAGATAGCAGGGGAAGGACGGCAAACAAAAGTATCAGCGTAACATTAGTTGCTTATTCGCCGCCTCAAATATCTTCTTTATCTATTGTTAGGTGTAATGCTGATGGAACATTAAACCCTCTAGGAACATCTGTAAGGGTTATTACAAAAGGTAGTGTATCATCTATATCTAGCAAAAATATAATGCAATATAGAATAAAAACCTCAGCTAGGGGTGCTAATTCATGGGTGACTAAAAAAGATGTGTCTGTACCAATTACAGCATTAAATGACACAACCATAATATCTACCTATGACATTGCAAGTTCATTTGATTTACGAGTCGAATTGGCCGATAAGTTTAATACTACTATATCTTTATCAACAATCCCCACAGGAGAGGTTACGATGTCATGGGGCAAAACGGGGGTTGGTATCGGTAAGATATGGGAGCAAGGCGCATTAGATGTCGGCGGAGATGGTTTTATTGATGGCAATAAAATATGGCATAAAGGTAATGATGGAGCTGGAAGCGGCTTAGATGCTGATTTATTAGACGGTATGCATCTTAATTATATTATTAATTCTAAAGGAGATTACATTGTTAACGATACACGAAGTATTGATACGGCTACAAATTTAGGTGAAAAAGGTGTTAGGTTTGAATTTAAATCTAATAGTACCGATGGCCTCTCAGATGGTGGCAGTTTTCATGGCGTTATGACATTCCAACCATGGGGTGATAGTTCTGGTGGGAAGACGTATCAGCTGGCGTTTACTTATAATAATAATCTCTGGTTAAGGTCAGCTGTTGTTACTGCTGGCTGGAGTTCTTGGAGAAAGGTAAGCTTAGATGGCCATAGCCATAGTTATCTGCCACTAAGTGGTGGAACGGTTTCAGGACAAATTACACTATCAAACGGAGTATCGGCAGGCCATGCTGTAAAGTGCCTAACTACTAGTGTATACTCTGCGATTGCTTATGGATGGGTTACCTCAACCAGCGGTGCCTGGGTAACCGTAAATTATCCTAGGCCATTCCGCCAGAGCCCTAATATTATAGTATCGAATGGAATTGGAGTTGCTTGTAAGTTAAAAAATATTACAACAACAAGCGCTGAAATGTGTAATACTGATTCTGGCAGTGGTATCATTTATTGGATTGCTTGTGGATATGTATAAGGAGGAAACTTTATGATTTTGTATAGAAATATATGTTCTGGCAAACTCTATGGCTTTAAAATTTCCTATAATCTAAATGATAATATGACCTTAGATGTATCAGAAGGTTGGATTGAGGAAGAATACATTGCTTCTGTATCTATTACATTCCCGATATTGCCTGTTGAACAAAATGCAAGAATATACTTAACATCAAATTCAGATGCACCTTTTGCTGTGGTAATTAGTAGGAATGGTGAGGATATGCCGGATGTTAAAAATTTAGTATTGAGTTTAATGGACGTTTGGATACCACCAAATTGCGATAATTTAAGGGAATTACAGATTCATACCAGAGGTTATGATTCTAGCAAACCCGATACTGAATTTGATGAACGAGGTGAGCCAAAATGGGAAATAATAGGGTAAAAATACAGCAGGTAGGCTACGAAGCAGAGTCTTTCAATGAAACTGTAGACGCAAACACGAAACGTGAGATAAAGCAAGAATACAGTATTGAAGATGAAATTAAAATTCTAAGGAGGACTGTAAAAAGCCTAGGCGCAAATGATGAAGTATTTGAAAAATATTATAATTATGTTGAAAATAAAATAAATAAAAGTAAGCAGGATAAAAAATCATTGAGTAACGTAAATGCAGAAATAAAAATAAATGCTAAAAAGTGTAATAGCAAATCAAAACCTAAAATTACAAACTTAAACGAAAATAAATAATCTAAGAATTAACACCTTTATGGGTGTTTTTATTTTTTTTGGAGGTGATGAAAACGTGATTAAGT
Organism: uncultured Clostridia bacterium; assembly: GCA_937895465.1. Classification (GTDB taxonomy): domain Bacteria; phylum Bacillota; class Clostridia; order Christensenellales; family DUVY01; genus DUVY01. The sequence goes on from CALAYY010000199.1 coordinate 5,770, forward strand.
TTAAATTAATAAACCTAAGCCAAATTATCAATGTTTTCAACAACATAGCAAACAAGCAGACGAATATTGCTTTATCGTATCAAATACTTAAAATCCTCAAAAAGTTGGGAGAAGAAAAGGACATATTTAATAATACAGTCCGAATGCTGAGAAACAAATATTGCAAGGTTGATGCAGACGGGAACATAGTGTTAAACGCAAATGGGACGTTCCAAATAAAAGATGGGCTTGAAGAAGAATATAAAAAAGAAGCACAGGAATTTGCCAGTTTAGAAGTTGAATTAGACGTTGACAAAATAAGATTATCTCAGTTATCCAATGAAGATATAAAGTTAAGTCCCAATGAACTATTTACAATAGAAGATTTTATAGAAACAGACATATAGTCACAAGGGGGTGGTCATTATGACAACTTTAAAACAAGGTAGTCGTGGCAGTGATGTTACCAACCTTCAAAACGCATTAAAGTCGGCAGGATATAATGTTGGCTCAGTTGACGGAATATTCGGCCCTAAAACATTATCTGCCGTCAAATCATACCAGACCGCTAAGGGGCTTAAGGCAGACGGTATTGTAGGTACAAAAACGTGGGGTGCATTAGGTGCAAAAACAACCACAAACCCAACATCTCAGACTAATAACAATAAATTGGTTGCTCCGACAATACCTAGGATTGATCCGTTTAAGCCTGATGAGAAAAACAAGCCTGAGCTGCCTACAATCGAACAACCGCCGCAGGCAGATGAATTTAAACCGAATATTGATATGTCAGAGTTAACAGACCAGTCGCTTGAGCTTTTAAAACCACAGTATGAACGCGGTAAAGAGAAACTGCAAGACTTATATACTCAAAATGTACAGCATATCAATGATGAAGCCTTAAAACGTGGGATAGCACGTGGCAGTTATGTTGGCAATAGGCAAGATGAGGAAACCACACAGCATGGCAAAAGACTTGGAGATTTAGAACGGGATTATAACGAACAGGCAAACTTGATGGCAACGCAAAACTATGATAAGGAATGGAATAGGCAGTATCAGCTTCACAGAGATACCACAGAAGATACGTGGCGAAGATATAACGCAGATGTAGATACGGCATGGAAAAAGTATGGCGCATTAAT
>CALAYY010000200.1 GCA_937895465.1 uncultured Clostridia bacterium
TGAGCTAATTGACGATATAACTCCTGCTGAATTTAACGGAGATTTTGAATCAGGAACAACCAATTGGAAAAATATAGAAAATAGTGCTACTGTTACCTCTTCAAGTGATGTTTATCTTCCTTTTGGTACTCAAGCTTTAAAAATGACATCTCAAGGTATGGGTGAGGCTTTTGCTAATGTGCGTTCATCAGTATTAAATATAGATAGACATAAATATTATCGTATAGGAATTTGGCAAAACAGTGCTGGCGTTCTGAGCGGTTCGGGTTATGCCACCGTAGTTACTCTTGATGAAGATAATAACGTCGAAACACTTGCCACCTTAAACAGTTTTTCTCAAAATCTAGGAGAAAATTCTTGGCTGGGCAAATGGAATCAAGGTAGTTTTTTTGTTCAAGGTTCTGCCCTTATGGACAAAGAAATTTATATTGAACTTTGGTTTGGTAACAAATCATCTTTGGCTAGAGGTACCATTTATTTTGACAATATCACCTTGGAAGAGATTTTACCCGAAGAATATACTGGTAATAGTGCAAACGGTACTACTGTTACTTTTTCGGATGCTGTAGGAAGCACAAGTTTGACTAACGGCGACTTTAATACGATAGGAAATTACGATACATATTCATACCCTATGCCCGTTGCGTCTTGGACTTCTGTTTTTGAAGAAGCTAATGAAGACAAGACAATTTCAGGTATAGTAAGAGGCGACAAAGATCACTTTATGGATAACCGTGATAAATACGGAGCTCCTTCTTATCCTTATACTAGCGATCAACCTAACACCAATTTGCTTATGATTGCCAACACATCACGCTCGGCTTATGGTTATTCGACTTCTATAAGCGTTGATGCAAACTCTTATAAAAAGATATCGGTAAAACTTCAAACACAGTTATCTAGTAAAAACTACGGTGCTGAGCTTATATTAAAAAGAAATGATATTATTATTTCCAGACACTCAAATATAGATACCAACGGACAATTCCTAACCTATAATTTTTATGTTAACAGCGGCATTAATGCACAGACTTTGACATTGGAAATATGGCTGGGGATAGAAGGCGGTTTTAATAATCAATATTATGCTAGCGGTCATTTGTTTGTAGAATATGCTGATGCGGTAGCTTCTGATGAAACAGCTTATAATAACGCTAACAGCAATTTTGACAAAAAATATAGCTTATTAACAGAAAATTTTGAGACATTTGAAAAAACCGATAATGCATTAAAAACACCGTCTAACTGGACAGCGGTTAATCCTCTTACTTATATAAAAACT
>CALAYY010000201.1 GCA_937895465.1 uncultured Clostridia bacterium
AACGCAACAGACTGGCTGACTATATAAAAGGCATTGATGAAGACGGATATTATGGCGGTAACGGTTTTGCAGTTGATGAACAAAAAGCCATGCAGACATCAGCGGTTTTTGCCTGCGTTAAAGTGCTTTCAGAAACGGTAGCCAGCCTTCCGCTTTTTCTATACAAGTCTAGTGCCAAGGGCAATAAAGTAAAGGCGGTTGAGCATCCGTTATATGAGGTTTTGCATGACCTTGTCAATGAAGAGATGACAAGCATGAATTTCCGCGAGGCGATGATGACCTCGCTGCTTTTGTATGGAAACGGCTATGCCAGGATCATTAGAGATAAGAACGGCCATGTGGTTTCGCTATGGTTTTTAAAACCGCAGTATATGACTGTTGATCGCGACGCTACCACTAAAAGACTTAAATACACTTATTCAGACGAGAGCTTAGGCATGATAATATATCGCCCCGAACAAATATTTCATGTGACGGGTCTTTCCTATGACGGCATAAAAGGCATATCGCCTATTGACCAGGCACGTGAGGCAGTAGGTCTGGCGCTTGCGACTGAAGAGTTTGGCTCTAAGTTCTTTCAAAACGGTGCAAGGCCAGGCGGTGTTTTGGAACACCCCGGAGTTTTAAAAGACCCAGAGAAACTGAGGGAAAGCTGGAACAGGGTGTATCAGGGTACCAGAAACAGCCATAAAATAGCGGTTTTGGAAGAAGGGCTCAAGTATAAAGAAATAGGCATACCGCCTGAGCAGGCGCAGTTTCTTGAAACAAGAAAATACCAGTTAAACGAGATATGCCGAATATTTAGAGTCCCTCCTCATCTGGTTGGGGATCTAGAACGCAGCACCTTTTCCAATATCGAGCATCAGAGCATTGAGTTTGTAACACATACGATACGGCCTTGGCTTGTCAGATGGGAGCAGGCGATATATAAATGCCTGCTGAACGAAACCGAACGACGCATATATTTTGCCAGGTTTAATGTCGACGGCTTGTTGAGGGGCGATTTTGCTAACAGGATGAAAGGTTATGCTACTGCAAGACAGAACGGCTGGCTCAGCATAAATGATATAAGGAAGCTTGAAGACATGAACCCCATACCTGAAGAAAAGGGTGGGGACGATTACTTGGTCAACGGCAGTATGGTTTCGGCTAAATTAACAAAGAAGGGCTAGGAGGAATAAATGGATAAAAACAAAATTGAAAAGCGCTCTCTGCCGATAAAAGAGTTCAGGATATCTGATGCTGACAACGGCGGAGTTGTTTTGGAAGGACATGCCGCAGTATTTGATTTATGGTCTGAAACGCTGGGCGGCAGCTTCCCGTTTAAAGAGAAAGTCCGGCGCGGAGCATTTATTGAAAGCATCAAGACCGACGACATCAGGGCGCTTTTAAACCATGACGCAAATTATGTGCTTGGACGGAACAGTTCAGGGACATTGGCATTGACAGAAGATGATACAGGACTTTCAGTCGTTATTAACATGCCCCAGACCCAATGGGCAAAGGACTTGACGGTAAGTGTAAAAAGGGGCGATATAACCCAGATGTCATTTGGATTTACCGTTATACAGGATGAATGGCATGAAGAAAACGGCAGTGACGTCAGGGAGCTTATAAGGGTAAGGCTGTATGATGTGTCGCTTGTAACTTTCCCCGCCTATACTCAGACGGATGCGGCGATAAGGGGAATGGAGAGCTTTTATGAGTACCGTTCCATTATAGAGCAAAGGGATAAGATAGAAAAAGAACAAGCAGAAACACAACGGCGAAAACAAGCAGAGACTCATAAAATGGAGCTGTTAAAGACAAAGTTCAAAAATATTTAAAGTCGGAAGGAGATAAGAATGAATATTAAAAAAGTTTTGGAAATGAAGTCCAAACGCGAAGATGCCAGGCTGAAAGCAATGGCGGTGCTTAACGGTGCCGAGGCAGAAAGCAGATATATAACAGAAGCCGAGCAGGCTGAGGTCGACCGGCTGGAAAACGAGATACGGGCTTGGGACGGCAACATAGCCAGGGCGGAGCGTCTGCTCGCCTTAGAGCCTGAGCCCGATACTTGCCCTGAAGAGCCAGAAACAAGAACTCGACCATCGTCAAATGACGAGAAAAGGTTTGCCAATTTCGGCGATCAGATGCTTGCTGTTTACCGCGCCGCCGCACCCGGCGGTTCTGTTGATACACGGCTCTCAACACGAGCGGCAATCGGTCTTAACGAAACCAATCCCTCCGATGGAGGTTTTTTAGTCCAACAGGACTTTGTCAAGGAACTGCTCAAACGCGCATACGATACAGGCATCCTTGCAAGCAAGGTAAGGAAAATCCCAATAACCTCATCTTCAAACGCGCTGAAAATAAAAGCGGTGGATGAGAATTCCCGCGCTAACGGTGCAAGATGGGGCGGAGTCCAGGCGTACTGGGAAAATGAGGCCGACCAATTGATTTCCAGCAAGCCCAAATTCCGCACTATGGAACTAAGTCTAAAGAAGCTGACAGGGCTTTGTTATGCAACGGATGAACTGTTAGAAGACGCTTCCGCATTGGATACGGTCATAAGGGAAGCCTTTGCCGAAGAGTTCGGATTTAAAATAGACGACGCCATCTTAAACGGTAAAGGCGCCGGCGAGCCTTTAGGGATACTCAACAGCACGGCAATCGTAAAGGTTGAAAAGGAACAGAACCAGACAGATAAAATCACCGTTGAAAACCTGACTAAAATGTGGAGCCGGATATGGGCAAGGTCTAGAGCCAACGCTGCTTGGTATATCAATCAGGAGCTGGAGCCGTATTTATATACATTAATGCTTGGGGACAAGCCGGTATATATCCCAGCGGGCGGTCTGTCAGAAAAGCCATATGCAACTCTTTTTGGCCGTCCGGTCGTGCCGCTTGAACAGTGCAGCACGATAGGCGATCCAGGTGATATCATCCTTGCCGATATCGGACAATACTTGATGATTGACAAGGGCGGAATAAAACAAGCAAGCTCAATGCATGTGCGTTTTTTATATGACGAGCAGGTGTTCAGGTTCATATACCGTGTAGACGGTCAGCCCGTATGGAACAGACCGCTTACACCATATAAAGGGTCAGCTGCAGTATCGCCGTATGTGACGCTTGCCAAACGATAAAACAAAGGAGAGAAACAATGACAAACAACCATATAACCAAGTACCAGCTTGACAGCGCCGGGGCAATCTTTGCTTCGGCGTTTATTTCCAAAACATATAAGTTGAATAATTATAAATACATAGACTATGTTATCGCATATTCAGAAGGCGAAGCCGCTCAAATCAAGGCTCAGGTGTTTAGCAAAAGTGATGAAAGCGAAAAAGCCTTGGGTTTTCGCAGAATAGATGAAAACGGCCTGCCGTCTGAATATATCGAAAAAGACGGTGAAGAAATCACAATAGGCGGACTAGGCGGAGTAACAGTATATAGGATTACCGCCGATGACTTGGCAAAAGACGGCTATGACAGCGTGATTTTAAAACTAACATTTGCTGAAGGCTCAACCGTAACCGGTGCAGTCGCTGTAGCCTGCTATGAGCCCAGATATTCGGAATAATTAAAGGGGAATATATAGGAATGCTGGAGCTTGATGAGATTAAGAGATTTTTAAGGCTAGACAGCGACGATGAAGACAAGCTGCTGGTATCGCTTTCTTTTACGGCAAGAGAGCTTGTGGAAGAAACATTGCGTCAAAAACTTGAGGACTTTATACAAGTTCCCGAAACTGTCAGGCAGGCCATGCTTATAGTCATAGCCACGCTATATGAAGAACGCCAGATAGCTAAAACAGGCAAGCCGGGGATTGGCATCACTGATGTGCTTGACCTTGTTCGCCGTATGCTGTTTGCATATAGAAAGGAAAAGTTTTAAAAAACATGACAATAGGCGAGCTTAACAGACGGATTGAAGTCTTGCAGTTTTTTGAAACACGCGACGAGTTCGGCGGTTGCAGCGGTAGCTGGAAAACTATAGACCGTGTATGGGCAAAGATTGAACCGATAAGCGGCAATGAGTTTTTCCGTTCCCAGCAAATAAATGCGGAAACGTCAACAAAGATAACAATCAGGTTTTATGCGGGTTTGAATGTTATGCATAGGATCAAATTCAGCGGTAAAACATTTGAAATTACGGGTGTATTTGACGAATTAGCTGAGCACAGATGGACGGTAATAAACTGCAAGGAATTGGTAAACGATGGGTTACAGCGCTAAGCAAAGAAAAGTCAAAGTCAATATTAAAGGTGCGGATAAATTAGCCAAGGATTTAAAGGCTATGGACGCAGCGGCGGCATCCGTACTTATGAAAGGTGCCAAAGCAGGAGGACAGATAGCCCTTGAAGACGCTCGAGCTAATTGTCCTGTCGACACGGGTGCTTTAAAAGCAAGCTTAAAGCTAAGCGAAGATAAAAAGACGGCCATTAAAGCGACAGTAAAAGTTGATTATGACAGATCGATTAAATACGGTGCATTTATTGAACTGGGTGCAAGAGGTAGACCCGGCAATCCGTTTCTAAGGAATGCCGTGGATAAGAATCAAGACAGAATAAATCAGTCGATAATAAAGGAAATAGCCAAGGCAATGGATAAAAGTTTATGAAAGACATTAATCAGGCCGTTTTTGAATATTTAAGCAAGGATAGCGAGATAAAGGAACTTATCAGCACCAGGTTATATCCATTAATGCTGCCCCAAGACGCGCCACTGCCAGCGGTTGTTTATTCGCCGATAACGGCAAATTATGATTCGGCGCTTACAGGCGACACAGGTTTTGTTCGGCAGACAATGCAGTTTAACTGCCATGACAGCACTTTTAAAAATTCAAGGCGGTTATCGCGAATGATAAAGGGCAAACTGCAGGATTTTAGCGGCGATATGCAAGGGCTTAACATTCAGGCGTCTTATATAAAATCAGATTATATATTAAAAACAAACACCGCACTTAAGTTCAAGACCGATGAGTATATATCGGTAATTGAGTTTGAGTTTTTTTACAATGAAAAATAGGAGGAACCAAATAGAATGGCGGTAGCAGGAAAAAACGGCAGGGTGGAAATAGGCGATGGATCTAATACAAAGCAGATTATAGGCATTAAGAACTGGTCGCTTGAGCTGTCTTTAGAAACATTAGAAACAACCGCACTGGGGGATGACTGGAAAAAGTATATAACAGGTTTAAAGGAATGGACGGCATCAAGTGAGGGCGACTATAATGTTCCGCAGGACACGGACGGGCAGGAAGCATTGCAGCAAGCGTTTCTTTCAGGTTCGATAGTAACGCTTAAACTGTATGTAGATGCTGATAATTATTATACAGGAACGGCATACATAAACTCTTTATCAATAGAAGACCCTGTTGACGATGTGGTGTCTATCAGCATTGAGTTTACGGGTGCAGGAGAACTTACTTTTGAAAGGGGTGAAGTATTATGAGAAAAGGAATAACGATAGAGCTTGACAAGCCGAGGACATTAAGATACGGGATGAACGCATTGGCTAAGATTGAAGATTTAACTAAAAAGCCGATAGTCGGGCTTGACCTGAACAATTTAGGCATCAAAGACTTGCTTGCTATAATTTTTGCTGGGCTATGCCATGAGGATAAAACACTAACCATTGAAGAAACGGGTAATTTAATAGACGAGCATTCGGACATGAACACCATAGCCCAAAAGGTAGGCGAGGCATTCACCTTAGCTTTTGGTAAAGCAAAGGATAAAGACCCAAAGGGGGAATAAACGCCTGCACTGTATTTGATATGGATAGGTTTATAGAACAAGCAGTTGTTAAGCTAGGTCTCGACATAATGACAGCTTACGAACTTACACCATATGAAATAACAGTAATAGGCAGGCAAGTTCAAGAGAAACGCTATACAGAGTTTGAAAATATTATAGCACTTGCATGGCATACTGAAGCGTTTGCAAGACAGAAGAAAATGCCAAGGCTTAATAGACTTTTTAAAGACATACGAAAGCCGGTTAAAAATTCAAACAGCTCAAGTGATGCAATCCTTAAAGCAATGGCTTTGGAAAAAGGAATAAGGCTGTAGATTGCTTTAATAAGCATTAAAATTGACTACTTGCATACTAATTTAATATAATGTAAGGAAAGTAAGGAATTTTCTTGAGAGGTTAAAAATTCAAAAGGTCAGTTGACGTTACCGATAGCAATTCGTAAAAAAGCTTGGCTTAGGCAGGGGAAATCAAGTAGCCTTTATAGAAAAGGAAGGGCATTATATTATGGTTAATGCGGACAGTCTATCAATTAACGAAAAAAAGAAAGAAATTAATGTTGCGAGTATTGAAGCGTCGCTTAATATGGAAGGGCTGGAGGTTACAGACGAGTCCAGAATGTATGCCAAAAACAGACAGAGCAATAAGGCAACATATTCAGAGCGTGTTAAAAAAATACGATCAAGGTTTAAAAAGAGAGATTAATGGCTAATTCTTGATTTAACTGTATTAAAAAATGCCTTAATAAGGTTTTATTAAAAAATCATAAGGCATAGTATTGTTTTAAACACCAGACGACACATATTTTGAATAATTAACCATGATAAAGCAAGTTCATACGGACTTGTTTTTTTATGGCCAAAAAAAGTGGAGGTGCCTGCAATGGCGGTAATTAGAAACCTGGTTGTTAAGATTGCAGCGGACATCTCTTCTTTATCAAAAGGACTGCAGACAGCCCAAAAAAAGCTTGAAGCGGTAGCATCAAATTTTACTAAGCTTGGCTCAAAACTTACCGCGTCTATAACTCTGCCGATTGCAGCGCTGGGTTCAAAGGTGGTGTCGTTGTCTAAAGACTTTGAACAGAGCATGGCGAATGCAGGGTCGGTCTCAAGCGCAACGGCGGAAGAACTGGAGCGCATGAAAAACATAGCCCGTGAAATGGGTGCTAAAACCATATTCTCAGCATCAGATGCCGCAGATGCATTGTATTACATGGCGTCTGCGGGGTACAAGGTCGACCAAATGGGTATGGCGATAGAGTCAACACTGAATCTTGCCTCAGCTACCCAAAACGACCTGGCGTTTACAACTGATACGGTCGTGGCATCGCTTAATCAGTTCGGACTGGAAGCGGACAGTGCTGAAAGGGTTGCCAATGTTTACGCATCGGCAATAGGCTATTCACAGGCAACGCTTGAAAAGCTGGGTAATTCCATGTCTTATGTGGGACCGGTAGCGCATTCACTTGGATATTCGATAGAAGAAACCACTGGTGCGCTATCAGTGCTATATAATGCCGGCTATGACGGCAGTATGGCTGGGACATCGTTAAGACAAGCATTTGTTGCGTTAATGAACCCCACCACAAAGGCACAAAAGATCTTTAGTGAGCTTGGCTTGGACTTAGCCAAGCTTGACCCTACAACAAACAGCTTTGCAGGTATTTTGGACACCTTAAAAGAAAGCGGCATCTCGACCGCCCAGGCAATGGAAGTGTTTGGAGCAAGGGCTGGACCGGGAATGCTTGCATTGTTATCGGTCGGAGGCGATGCTGTAAGGGAAATGACTGATGCCGTCACGGGCACTAACTCGGCTAACGAAATGGCGGCGATGCAGCTTAATACATTACAGGGCGAGTATGCCGAATTGGAATCGCAAGTAGAAGAGATAGCCCTGCAGTTTGGGGATATCCTTATCCCTATAATTCGTGAACTTATCCAAAAATATATAACACCGCTACTAAGTAGGATATTGGCTTTATCTAATGGAACACGGAAAAACATAGTTACAATAGCGTTATTAGCTGCGGCGATTGGGCCATTGTTGCTTGTAATAGGCAAAGTTATATCAAGCTTAGGAATGGTAACTAAAGCAGGTTCTTTGCTGTTTTCAAAGATAGGTCTAATAATAGCTATCATTGCAGCGGTCGCGCTGGTTATAAAGCACCTTTGGGACACCAACGAGGACTTCCGTAACGCGGTAATAGGCATATGGGAAAAGATAAAGGTTTTCATACTGAACGCGGTTACCGCTATAAAAAACTGGTGGGATAGAAACGGCAAAAAGCTTATTCAAAAAGCAGCCACCGCATTTAAAAACATTTGGGCATCCGTAAAGGATATCTTTACTAAGATAGGCAAGCTGGCTATTAAAGTATGGCCGCATGTTAAAGCGATAGTAATGGATACTGTTAGCGGGATAGCTGATTTTTGGGACAAAAACGGCGCTAAGATTTGGACAACGGTGAGTTCGCTTTTTCAGCTTATATATAAAACAGCATTGACAGCGTTTGAAATCATCCTAAACGCAGTGATTAAGTTTGTTGATTATATAAAACCCGTATGGGAAAACATAAAGAGCCTGTTTAAATCTCTTTGGTACACCATTGTGGATTTGTATCAGACATTAAAACCTATCTTTGATTTAATCGGCGGTGTGTTTTTAATATTGCTAGGTGTAGTAATTGGAGTTATCGACGGCATTATTGCTGCGCTTGGTCCTTTTATCCAGGCAATTATTGATATTGGAAAGGGGATCCTTGAAAACATACAGTTTGTATGTGCTGTGCTGAGGGGTGACTGGTCGGATGCCTGGGAGCATTTAAAAGCAGTAGCGGAGAACTTGTGGTCCGCAATCAAGAACGTATTTATATCTATCTGGGAATTTATTAAAGGTTTTTGTGACGGTATAGGTAAGTTTTTTGGAAACCTAGGTGTGCAAATATCGGAGATATTCAACAGCGTCTGGACCGGATTCAAGTCATTTTTTATCAATGTCTGGGACGGGATAAAGTCGGTATGCGCTTGGGTTTGGGACAAGGTAACGGGCCTGTTTAAAAATATAGGCGGCTTTTTCAAAGATATAATTTTAGAGGCTTTTGATTGGGGCAAAGGTTTGATTGAAAACATCTGGAAGGGCATTAAAAACGCATGGGGCTGGGTAGTCGACGGTGTAAAAGGAATAGGCCAGGCGATTAAGGATTTCTTGGGCTTTGGAAGTCCGACAAAGAAAGGCCCCGGCAGAACGGCTGATGAATGGATACCTAATTTACTTGGTATGATGGAAAAAGACTTCTATCATGGTATGCCAAATATACAAAGAGCAGCAATGAGTATTGCAGGGTCAATGAATATAGCATCATCACCCAGAGCAATGGTAAATGCAGGGTATAGCCAAAGCGGTGATGTTGTAAACGGGCTCTTGCAAGGAATTTATGCCATGAATGAAACAGACCAGCAGGATAAAGGCGTAGTAAACCTTAATATAGATGGACAGACTTTCGCAAGACTAATAATGCCTAAGCTAAATAGAGAGTATAAGCGGCAAGGCGTTATCTTAAGGGATGTGTAATTATGGTGTTTTTCAGAATAAATTCGAAGAGTATAAAGCAACCGAGTGAAATTACACATTCCTTTGAATCTCTGGACAAATTTGAAAGGACTATGAACGGGACAATGGTGGTGGATTTAATCGGGAGAAAAGACAAGATTGATGTGTCTTGGGATTATCTTTCAGACACGGACATGAAACTACTGGCTTTGGAATTACGCTCAGGTGCGTTTGTTACTATTGATTACAACACAGCCGAACAGAGTGATATAAAGACAATAACAGCAAGAGGGACAGACCTTACTTACATGCCTTATTATGACTGGGCAAGAAAGAGACTGATGTGGCAGGGCGTATCAGTTAGCTTTGTAGAGAGGTGAGTTAATAATGGAATACTCAGACAACCCACGTAAAGTATATGGACGTGTTGACATTATCTATAGCGACAGCCAGATAAACGACGATATTGTGCCTGCATCAAACAGTCTTGCGCAAATAAGTCATCCAGAGGAAGTATTCAAAGGTTTTCTTTTGCCAACAGTCAAAGCTTGTATAATGGATGGAAACGCTTTAATGGACGGTACTTTTCAGATGCTGGATGAAAATTGTGTCGTTGGATGGTGGAGTAAA
>CALAYY010000202.1 GCA_937895465.1 uncultured Clostridia bacterium
TGTGCCTTTTAGGGCGTTATCCAGTCTTGCAGGCGGCATATCGTGTTGATATTGACCAACACCTATAGAACGGGGTTCTATCTTCACAAGCTCTGCCATAGGATCCTGAAGCCGTCTTGCAATGCTTACTGCGCTTCTATGGGCAGGCTCAAGGTCAGGAAATTCTTCTGCACCTAGTTTAGAAGCAGAATATACAGAAGCACCAGCCTCATTGACAACAGCATAAGAAAGACGGTATTCGGGCAGGTCTTTTATAAGGTCAGCTACAAAAATCTCCGTTTCTTTAGAAGCTGTTCCGTTGCCTATTGATAATAACTGCACATTATGTTTTTTGATTAATTCTTTTAGTTTTTGTTTTGCTTCTTCAATCTTGCTTTGAGGCGGAGTAGGAAAGACCACCGTTTTATCCAAAACCTTTCCGTATCCATCAACTACTGCAATCTTACAGCCTGTACGATAAGCAGGGTCAACACCCATAGTGATTTTGTTTTTAATAGCAGGCTGCATTATAAGAGGACGAAGATTGGTTTCAAACATCTTAATAGCTTGTTCAGAAGCCTTTTCAAATAATTCGTTTCTTACTTCGGTATCTATAGAAGGCTTTATAAGTCTTTTATAAGCATCATTAGCTGCTTCTTTTACCAACTCAGAAGTGGGAGCATCTTTGACAAAAAACCTATACATTACATTTTGAGCTTCAATTTCTTCTATTTCAATAGTAACATTAAGACAGTTTTCCTTTTCGCCTCGATTGATTGCAAGTATTCTGTGGCTTGGGATAGACTTAATTGGCTCTTTATATTCATTATACATTTCATAAACAGCACGGCGTTCGCTTGCAGCTTTTTCTTCTGAAATAAGAGTAGTTGCTACATTACCCTTTTCATAAAGCAGTTCACGCAATGTCTTTCTCAAAAGGGCATTGTCAGACATTTTTTCACAAATAATATCAAGAGCACCTGCAATAGCTTCTTTAGCACTTTTGACACCTTTTTCTTCATCAATATATTTTGCAGCTTCTATGTTAATATCAGTTTGATTGGGATTTTGCTCAAAAATGATATCGGCTAAAGGCGTAAGACCTTTGGCGGCGGCAACTGTTGCACGTGTTTTTCTCTTAGGTTTGAAAGGGCGATAAATGTCTTCTAATTCTGTCAAGGTCTTAGCTTCTTCTAGTGCCTTTTCTAATTCTTCATTAAAGACATTTTGTTCCTTTAATGATTCTATAATAACATTCTTTCTATCTTCAAATTTTCTAAGATATTCCAGCCTGTCAGCAAATTCTCTAAGTTTTTGGTCGTCGCATGCGCCTGTCATTTCCTTACGGTATCTTGCTATGAAAGGAACAGTATTTCCCTGATCAATAAGTTCAATAATATTAGCCGTATGAATGGGACTGATACTAAGTTCAGTACTAAGTGTTGCTTTAATGTCCATGTAAAAACTCCGTATAATAATTAGTAAAAAATAGTATATCATATTTTTTGCTTCTATACCTATTTGACAATATTTATCTTGGATTAATTTATTTTAGTAATTGCTTTTGCATTGTATTATGATGTTTGCTATAATAGTAAAGTCCATTTAAAGGAGATATTAATGTCGCTTAAAGCATTTGTTAAGACTCAAATTCTAAAATTAAATTTTAATAAAAACAGGAAAAAGAACATCTTTGATGAAAATCATTCAGAATTATATAAACTTAATGCTGATGCCGAGAAAGGATGTAACAATAGTTATTATTTTTCAGGGCATAGTCAAAACGGTCAAAATATAATCATCAGACTTGGTGAAAGAGGTCAAGCTAACAGCGAAACTTGGTTTGCATATAGTGATTTAAACGGCGCTAATTATATATGCGCACATCAGGATGCCGAAAAAGACCAAACGATGATTGCGGTGTCTTGTATAGAGCCAGGCAAAAGATGGAAGATACAATATAGCGGCGGAATAACTCCAGGTACCATAACTCCTCAAAATATCTGGCGCAATCCCAAAGGGATAAGGGTTATCCCTACTGTTTTTGAGGGAGAATTTACCGCATCAATGCCTATTTTTGATTTTTCAACGCACATGGATTCCAAAGGATTTGTAAGTGCAATAGCGCATGAAAAATGGTCTAAAAAATTCTTTGAGCAATTTTCTCAAAATAATCAGGTTTATTACGAACAGCAAGGAAGACTAAAAGGTGTTCTAAATCTTAGCGGCAAAAAGACAGAAATAGATATGTTTTCGTTTCGCAACCATTCTTTTGGAAAGCGTGATTGGAATAGCATGGACAGGCATATAAGGCTGTGTGCATTGACAGAAAATGACCAATTATTGAGCATAAACATGGTAGGAAATACTTTAATAAAAGAACTTCAGAGCGGATACATTGCGTATAAAGATAAAACAAACTGCCTTGATAGCTGTACTTCTATGAAAACTATTGGCATAGATGGGAATATCCCTAATAAGTTTGATATTATGGCAAAGTTTGTTGACGGCCGCAAGACTGTTATAAGATGTGAAAAACAAAGTGTTTTTGAATTTTTACTTGATAACGGCAATTATACAATTTTTGAAGGCATAGCAAGATTTGATATTAACGGTACAAAAGCATACGGCATAATTGAATTTGGATATAATGCTGACAGCTCAAGATGGCTAAGATAGTCTTTAGAAATACCTATTTATCAAAAACCTTGACATTGGATATATTAGAATATAATATAAAATTAATCATTCATTTATGAAATTTTTAGGAGATAATATGAACACTCAAAAACGCATTGTAGCCATCCATGATATTTCTTGTTTTGGCAGATGTTCATTAACGGTTGCGCTTCCCATAATTTCTGCCTTTGGCATAGAAACCAGCATAATTCCTACTGCGGTATTATCGACTCATACAGGCGGTTTTTCTGACTTTACTTATAGGGATTTAACTGATGATATACTTCCCATAGTCAATCATTGGAAAAGCCTAGGTTTGAACTTTGATGCGATTTATACAGGTTTTTTGGGTTCATTTGAACAAATTGATATTATTGACCAAGTTTTTGAGCTTTTAAAAACGCCACAAACTCTAATAATTGTTGACCCTGTTATGGCTGATAACGGTGAATTATACAAGATATTCCCCAAGGATTTTCCCAAAGGTATGAAAAAACTATGCCAAAAAGCCGACATCTTGATACCCAATCTAACTGAAGCCGCATTGCTTCTTGACGAGCCTTACAAACCAGGACCTTATACCAAAGAGTATATCGATGTAAAAAAGTTGTGCTTACAGGGGTATTTTTTGATGATTTGAGTCTTGGTGCGGCGGCTTATGACGCTCAAACCAATCAAACCAGTTATGCCTTTGCCCCCAAGATAAAAGGCTACTATCACGGCACAGGCGATGTGTTTGGCAGTGCCTTGACTGCTTCAATTATCAATGGCAAAACCTTAGCACAAGCTATAAAAACGGCAGTTGAGTTTACTTCCAAAAGTATAGAAAGGACATATAATGCCAAAACTGATATCCGATACGGAGTCAATTTTGAGGAAGGCTTGCAGGATTTAGAATAACATTATCTAAAATAAAAAACCAACAGCTTCTATAAAAAACAGAGGCTGTTTTTTTATAGCGTATCAAGCATTGTTATTAGAAAAGCAAGGCAATTTTTAATAAACAATTTAGCTCTTTTTACACACACTGATTAACTAAAGCATATATATAATAGATAATTTTTTTCGGAGGAGCTTTATGTTTTTCAGAAACTACATAGAAAGGGCAATTGCCGTTGTCAAAGGCGGTCAGCATTATCCTAATATCAGCGGAGAAATTGAGTTTAGGCAATTGAGCGAAGGGGTAGAGGTTACAGTAAGAATTCACAATCTTCCGCCGTTTTCTAGAGAAGGCAATGCCGTAATAAGTCCTTTTGGTTTTCATGTGCATGACGGCACTTCATGTGACCCCGGCACCGAAAGCATGCCATTTCCTGATGCAGGAAACCATTATAATCCCACGGGTACAATACATCCAAATCACGCAGGAGATTTTCCTGTAATTATGCCTATGTCAGACGGCACAGCGTATATGAGGTTTATGACTGATAAGTTCAGGCTCAATGAAGTTTTGAATAAACCTGTGATAATACATCAGTCTCCAGATGACTATAGAACACAGCCTGCCGGAAATTCTGGGCTAAAAATAGCTTGCGGAATGATTGTTGCAGTGAGATAAAAATATAAAAAACTCAGCCCCCAGCATAGCTGGGGGTTTTTCTCAATGCGGGCATAGCCC
>CALAYY010000203.1 GCA_937895465.1 uncultured Clostridia bacterium
TTCTTGCAGGTGTGTTAATAAAAACGGTTAATTTGTCTTTTGGAATGTTAGTACATGAAATTTCTGTGTTATTGGTTATAATTAATGCTGTAAGGCTGCTTGGGTACAAAAAAGCCAAAAAAGTAAAGGCGAAATAAAGAGAAATTTTGGGAGGGTTAATAAGTGGAATGTGTTCATCACAAAAACAATCATTCTGACTGCATACATAGTGTGCCGATATTCAGCAATTTGACTCATGAAGAAATGCTTGAAGTAGCGCATATAACTCAAGCCCGTACCTTTGAAAAGTCCGAAATGGTCTATATGGTAGGAGAAAAAGGCGGCAAGCTGTATGTGCTTCATACAGGCAAGGTCAAAATCAGCAGATACAGCACAAGCGGAAAAGAACAGGTCATTCGCATAGTAGAGTCAGGAGAATTTTTGGGTGAGCTTTCACTTTTTAGCTCTTTGCCGCTTACTGATAACGCCGAAGCAATAGAAAATAGCACTATGTGCATTATTGACGGCGGCAAACTAAAAGAGCTTATGAAAAAATACACATCAATAGCCTTTAAGGTTATGGATGAACTGAGTAAACGCCTAGAAAAAGCCGAAAATCTTATAGAATCTATAAGCCTTAGCTCGGTAGAACAGCGGCTTAGTCAGACCTTGCTGTCTATGGCACAAGGCAAACAAGTTATTCTCAATATGACCAAAGGCAATTTTGCCTCACAGCTTGGCATGAGTCAGGAAACTCTCAGCAGAAAGCTAGCGGCTTTGGAAGAAAAAGGACTTATAAAACAAAAAAGCAATAGAGTAATTACCATTGTTAACCGTGAGGGGTTAGAAACAATCGGTAATACATAAGAAATAATTAGATAAGCAAAGTTGATTAACGGCATAGACACCAAAGGCTCCTTGGTCAAAAGGAGCTGGCGGCGTAGCCGACTGAGGATTAATTTATTATAGGTTGTAAAAGTATAATGAAAGCGGTACTATAAAAAAGAACTATACCCAAAGCATAATGAAAACTATAGTATTAAAAAGAACTATACCCAAAATATGGTGAAAAAAGTACTATTAAAAAGAACTACATCCAAATATAATTAAAATGAAAATAAACAAAATGAAAATATAAAAAACCAAAAAATATTCAGGAGTGACTAATGAAAAAGTTAATCAAAAACAATGTTTATTGGCTAGGCAAAATTGATTGGGAGCTTGACAAGTTCCATGGCGATGACTACATAATACAACATGGTTCAAGCCAAAACTCATATCTAATAAAGGAAGAAAAAACGGTTTTGATTGATACGGTTTGGAGACCGCATTCTACAGAGTTTTTGGACAACCTAGAGAGCGAAATCGATTTAAAAGACATTGACTTTATAATTGCCAACCACGGCGAAGTTGATCATAGCGGCGCGTTGCCGCAGCTAATGGAAAAAATCCCTAATACGCCTATTTATTGCACGGAATTTGGGGTTAAGTCCTTGGTAGGACAATATCATCATCCCGAATGGAATTTTAGAGTGGTAAAAACGGGCGACAGCGTGGATATCGGTAACGGCAAAAAGCTTATCTTTATAGAGATGAAGATGATGCATTGGCCGGATAGCATGGCAACATATATGACAGGCGATAATATTTTGTTTTCTAACGATGCTTTTGGACAGCATTTTGCAGTAGAAGAATTATTTAATGACAAGGCTGACCAATGCCTATTATGGAATGAGGCAATGAAATATTATGCCAATATCCTCAATCCTTTTTCTCCGCTTATTAAGAAAAAAATCGAGGAGATAAGATCGCTTAATCTTCCTATTGATATAATTGCTACAAGCCACGGCGCAAGCTGGCGGGACAACCCCATGCAGATAGTGGACAAGTATTATGAATGGTCACAAAATTATCAAGAAGACCAAATAACTATAGCTTATGACACTATGTGGGACGGCACCAAGCACTTAGCACATAGGATTGCCCAAGAAGTAGCCAAGATTTCCCCAACTACTAAGGTAAAAGTCTTTAACATCTCTGTAACTGACAAGACAGAAGTAATGACCGAAGTCTTTAAGAGAACGCCTCACAAGCGCAAGCTTCAAGGTAATAGACCCCGAAATCAAATGCAACTGGAACCCAAGAGCTGAAGACTATAACAAAGCAATAGATATAGCAAAAAGCTTATGTGAATAAAGGTGTTTTATAGAAAAAAAAGAGCAGGATTAAAAAATTCTGCTCTTTTATAAAAAAGCCGTGCAGTATATAAGCGCCAAGTTTGACGTATTAACAAGCATATAGCTTCTTTAATTATATATGATTTTGATTTCTAAAATTGCCAGGAGTTGTGCCGACATGCTTTTTGAAAATCTTGTTAAAGTGACTGATACTGTCAAAACCTAAAAAACTTGAAATATACAAGATTGTGAAGTTTGTGTTTTTTAAAAGGTTGCAGGCATAATTTATCTTGATTTTTGTAAAATATGAAATAATTGTCGTGCCTAAATATTTTTGAAAATACTGGAGCAGCATCGGTTGTGAATAATTGCTCAATTTATAAATATCAGAAACTTTGTTTCCTAAAAATTCGGGCGAATTTATTTTTTCAAGTAATTGCTCGAACCAAATCGGAAGTTCCTTTTGTTCTAAAGGTGTTTTCATTAATGACGCAAGACAGTTAAAAATCATTTGAGTGACTATTGCTTTTATTTCATCCAAATTAGTATTTGTAGTAAAAGAAAATTGATTCGCCAAACTTACAATAAAATCAAACTCAAAATCATTCAATTTTTTGCTTGAGGGCAGATTATTGTTTTCAATGCGTTCAAACAAAAGCGAATTAAGTGTGGTGCAGATTTGCTTGAGCATTTCGCTTGTTACTTTTAAGTTTATATGTTGTGATTCGGAATTTTCATAAGGCAAAAACATATGCCTATCAGAAGGCTTTATTAAAAAAATCGTCTTTTTTGAAAGAACAGATTGTGTATTATTTATTCTATGCTGTACCTTACCTTTTGTAAGAATAAATATTTCATAATAATCATGGCTATGCAGACTTGTGCGGTTTTGGTTCCACCAATGAAAATCTACGCATATTCCAGGATATTTAAATTCTGTTTCTTTGTTGAAATTATACAATTTCATATGAAAATATTATCAAAGAAAGTATTGCAAGTCAATAGACTTTTTTAAAAAACGCATAACCACTTTTAAAAAACGCTAGAAATTGAACGCCTTGGACATTATATTATATATGATGAAATTACATATTGTTAAAAAGACTGGTATGAAAAGAAGTTTTTATAAAAAACATAGTGATGCATTTGCTGCAGCTATTATTATGCTGCCGATGTTTATATGGTGGTTTATTGTTTCCGGCATTCCGGTATTGTCTGCTTTTGTGCTTGGTTTTTTCAAAATTGAAAATTTGGCTATGCGCGATTTTCAATTTGTTTGGCTTGATAATTTTAAAACTTTTTTCACTGAAGGGCAATATTTGGGCGACTTGTGGCGCACTGTATGGATTGGCGGTCTTTCAACCTTATTGCCTGTAATCAGCGGTTTAGGACTATCCTTGCTTTTAAATATGAAATTAAAAGGCAGAGGTATTTATCGTACAATTTGGTATTTGCCGTTACCTCAACAGTAGCAATTACGCAAGTTCTGGCTATTTTGGTTTTGCCTGGACAAGGTTTTAACAAGCTTATAGAAACGCTCGGATTTGGATCGATGACTTTAGAAACTTCGTTTCCATGGAGTGTTTTTTTCATAATGTTTTATTCATTATGGCGGGGTATAGGACCTGCTGCTATTTTATGGCTGGCAGGGCTTCAGTCTATTGATCCTGTATTATATGAAGCAGCTGATATAGACGGTGCAGGCAGGTTTGAAAAGTTCAGGTATGTAACATTACCCGGACTCAAGACTATTGGAATTTATATAATTATAACTTCCATTATAAGCTCGCTTCAAATTTATGAAACAGTAGCATTTATAACTGGGGGCGGACCATTGGGCAAGACCCGTGTTCTGTCATTGACTATTCTTGAAGATGCTTTTTATAACTTTGACTTTGGTATGGCGGGTGCATCTGGTTTGGTGTTGGCTATCATTATTTTCATTCCTAGCGCTTTATTCTATATCTACTCAAACAAAAAAGAAAGGAAAGAAGGGTATTAAGATGGTGCTTAGAAAAAAACATTTTTCAATTTCTAATATAGTCGCTCATTTTGTTTTAATAGCAGGCGGCTTTATTATGATTTATCCATTGATTTTTATCATTATGAGCAGCTTTTTTACTGCCGTTGAATTTAATTCTACTAAAATCGGTTTCTTTCCAATTGCCAATAATCCTACTTGGGCAAATATTAAAATGCTTTTCTTTGTAGGTATAGACAAGTCAATTCTAATTTATTATCAAAACACTATATTGCGAACAATTTACGGTACTTTCAATGCTTGTTTAACTGCACTTTTGGCGGGATATACATTTGCACGATTGAAATTTAAAGGAAGAGACATACTTTTCTTTGTGTTTTTGGCAACAACAATGCTTCCTACAGTTTTTTCGGCAATGCCGACATTTTTGGTATTATACTACTTCCCTTTTGGCGGACGAACAGGTTTATATGATACTATGGGTGCTTATGTTCTCATAAACGGACCTGTTATAAACATTATGGGAATGTTTTTGGTGCGACAGACTATTATGGCAATGCCAAACTCTTTAGAAGAGGCTGCCAAAATCGACGGGGCTGGCAGAGCCAGAATAATTTTTCAAATAGTATTGCCTATGATCAGATCAGTTATAGGATATATTGCGATTATAAACGCTATCGGACTTTGGAATGATTGGCAGGTAGCTTTCTTCTTTACAAGAAGCGACAATCTTCAAGTTTTGGCGTCTGCGCTTACAAGGCTTACGCGGTATTCAGCCCAAGCTGGGCTTATGCCTGATTTTCCTGCGATGATGGCGTTGAGTTTATTGCTGGCTATTCCAAGCGGAATAATATTTTTTGTGTTTCAAAAAAACATTGTTCAAGGATTGATGAGTGCGGGTATAAAAGGGTAATTAAAACTTTAAATAAAATAACTTTTATTAAAAAAAGGTTTTGGAGGGAAGATTATGAAAAAAAAGACAATTAAACGCAATGTGTTTTATTGTTTAGGGCTGATTCTAGCTACTATTTTAATGGGCGCTAGTTTTTTGCAGCCGTTGCCACAAACTGCTTCAAAAGCGGTTGCGGCTGAAAATATCTATTTGTATAACCCTTATAGGTTTGTGGACTTTTCTGAAGCGCAGAATATGAGGTCTTCACTGCATAATCATACTACTTTTAGTGACGGTGCGGATACTCCCCAACAATTGACTAACTACTATAACGCACTTGGATATGATTTTGTCGCGGTTTCTGATCACGATAAGCAAGTACGCTTTGAAGACAGCGGGATAACAGATATGAGAGGAATGGTTTATGTACGCGGACAAGAAATGAGCAATTCTTCTGTAATGGAAAATAAAGTGCGTCGTGAAATACATCATACAGTCAGTTTGTTTAATAATGCCGGCTGGGCGACACTCAATGAGCGTCCTGTTGATACAAAATCACAGATTGAAGATGTATTAAGACAATCAGAAGGAGAAGGCCGTTTCTTTTTGGCACATCCTCAAAGATACAGCTATAACGTAGCAGAAATGAATGCTCGTCCTAATTCGCCTTTGGAGAACTTTCAAACGGTACTCGACGGAACAGTTAAACCGCGTCCGAGTGTAGCGTGGTATAAAGATGTCTTGAAAATTACCGAAGTGTTAGGAATGGAAGTTCATAACCAAGCAGACAACAGACCGGAATTTTGGGATAGAATACTTCTTGAAACAATGCCTAATAGACCTGTTTGGGGATTTTCATCAGATGATAATCACGGTGCTCATTACGGTTTTAATGCGGTTATGCCGTCATTGACAACGGACAAAAGAAATGAAGATGGATTAAAAGAAGCACTTGAAGTCGGCTCGTTTTTTACAACCTCGTTTAGAGTTGATCCGTCAAATCTTGATAACCGTACTGGAGCAAGCAGATGGGATTTTTCACCAGTGGTAACAAATGTTATTGCAGATACCAAAAAAGGCGAGATTACAATAAAAGGAAGAAATTTTACAAACATTATTTGGTATACTGGGGGCACTGAATACGAGCCCACAAAGAAGATTGCAGAGGGCGAAAAGTTTAATTATCTTGAAAATATTAACGATATAAACAAATATGTTCGTGCGGTATTAGTGTATGAGGAGAACGGAACAGTTCTCTGTGAAACGCTGGTTCAACCTTTTGGTTTTGGACCGTATAACCCGAATTCAGGTTATTTCAAATATAAGGGACCTAGTGACAGCGGTAATGAAAACGGCGGTGGAGAGACTGGCGGAGAAACAGGTGAAGATATTATTCTAAACGCACAAACGCCAAATATTACAGCACAGCCCAAAAATGCCCAAATAACTTTGAATGACCAAATAAGTCTTGCGGTAAAAGCAAGCGTAAACGATGGCGGTTCGTTAACTTATCAATGGTTCAGCCATACCGAAGAAAAGAATTCGGGCGGAACTCTTATTAGAAATGCGACAAGCGCGGTTTATGCGCCTACATTTTCAGAAAAGGGAACATTTTATTACTATGTAGTTATAAGAAATACAAATCCGAACGCACAAAATGAAGTAATTGCTACTACCATATCAAATGTCGCAAAAATTTCTATCGATGCAGCGGATCAAGGTAATGTCGCTAAGGGTAGCGGCTGTAGTTCCGTGACTTTTATTAACAACACCAATGGTCCATCAGGCCTTCTGATGATTTTGATTGGACTTGTATTTGGAATAGTTTTTACTTCAATAAAATATAAAACAAGGGGAAGAGGATATGAAAAGATTTAGAAAATCTGGCATTTTTGCAATAATCATTTTGGCAGCTATGGTAATGTCTATAGCTGCAGCTTGTGACAATAATTTGGGAGAAGTAAAAGCACGTGCTTTTACACCCGAATCGTCATATGCACTTAATCAACCCATAGAGGTAGATTTTTCAGAGTATTTTGAAAATACGACAAAAACAGCTCTTGAATATTCAGCTACTGTAGGTCAAATTGCAGAAGATGGATTATGGAGTTATACACCGACTGAGCTTGGTTCCCAATCCATCACAATAGAAGCAAAGGCAACAATAGCAAAGGTAATAAGGCAAGCTAAGATTGAGTTTTCAATTTTAGTTGACGGTACTTTATTTGCTACTGAGCAAATAAATGATAGAACGCTCTCAATAGACGATCCAGAACTTGAGATAAATGTAAAGGATTTAGTATCAAATAGCACAGGTGAAGAAGAAACTTATAGCCTGAGCGTAACGGGCGGTAGCGGAGTCACTATCGACTCCACAACAGGCGTTTTAAAGTATACGCCTTCCTCAAATAATGCAAACCTCAATGTAACGGTTTTGGTCAAAGCTGACGGAAAAACTTTGACATTTAAATTTAAAATCATCGTTACCGGCGGCTTAAGCTTGGCAAAACCTTTTTCTGATATAGATTGTAAAGCGAATGGCGAGGCAATTGTCATAGACGCCGCAGAGTATTTTATAAATCAAACAGGGAAAACACCCGAATATAGTGTTACCCATAACAGCGAACTAGACATAAATCTTGTAATCAACTCGGATACAGGCATATTGACATTTACTCCACCGTCTACGGGTGATATGTTTACAGTCACGCTAACAATTTCCGCTAATGGAAAAAGTTTTGACGCAGAGTTCACAATTACCGTTGAAGGACAGTTGGTAAAAATAGACGATTTACAAGATCAAACCTTTATTGCAGGCGGATTAGCAGAAGAAATTGATTTTTCTAGTCTGGTTAGCAACAGCACAGGAAAGGAAGCGGTTTATAGCATTGTAACAGGCGGAAACGGTATATGGATTCATCCTTCCACAGGTGTTTTAATGTATACTCCGTCTAATACGCCTACAAGCGAGTTTCCCGTTGTTGTCAAAGTGGCGGCAGACGGAACAGAATTACTTTTTAACTTTAATATTACAGTTATAAACGGCTTGACAAAAAGTGCTGAAATAGGCAATCAAACACTTGATATTAACGGTAACGAGTTTACGCTAGCAATAAAATCATTTGTTGTTAATTCATCTGGCATATCAGAAACTTACAGCTTAAATTCAGAGGCATTATCGGCAGGGGTTAATATTAATGCGGCAACTGGTGAATTAAAATATACTCCGGCGTCGAATGAAGTGACGATTCCTGTAACTGTAACTGTTACGGCAGGAACTTCATCTATTAATTTTACTTTTAATATGAATGTTATACCTCCTGCACCAGGTACTGCAGGCAATCCATATTTAATTACTTCTTCTTCACAATTTTATAGTATGTTAAATACATATAACGGTGCTGGTGTACATTTCAAACAGACAGCAAATATAGACTTGTCGGGTACAAACGATGCCGCTATTTCAATTCAAAGTTTCAACGGCGTATATGACGGCGGCGGATTCACCATTACTAGAAATGTTACCGACGGTACATCAGGCAAATTCTACAGCATATTTACTGAAATTACATCGGGCGCAACTGTAAGGAATTTGAATGTTGCGGTTACAATAGCACACACTGCAACCGGAACTCAATCAGATCTTGGCGGTCTTGTTGAAATAAACAACGGTATTGTTTCCAAAGTAAAAGTTTCTGGAACAATTACGGCAGACGGCTATATTAATGTAGGCGGAATCGCAGGCACAAACAAAGGTAGAATAGAAGATTCTGAAAACTCAGCCGTTATCACATTAAGAGCAACCGTTGATAAAACGGGTGTAAACGTAGGCGGTATTGCAGGCGCACTTTCAAATAGCGGTGCAGTTATTACACGTTCTGTAAATAAGGCAAAAATTACAGGCGTATCGCAAACTGGCGGAATAGTTGGACAGCAGAGTGCAGGCTTAATAGAAATGTGTCTAAACAGCGCAGATATTGAAAGCACTGTGTCAAATTCAGGCGGTATAGCCGGAAGACAATCAGGCGGAGCTAAAGTACGCTTAAGCGTAAACGACGGCGGAGCAGTTAGAGGCGGCAGTGCTGGAGGTCTGGTTGGTGAAATAGACGGTTCTTTAGAAACATCTTTGGTGTGGGGCTCACCTAGTATTGGCTCTGGTGAAAACCGCGGAGGACTTGTTGGAAACATCTGGAATATTGTCACTATTAAAAACTGCTATACAGGCATCGCAACGCGCCGTGCATTAGGTAAAGCAAGAGCTACAATGGAAGTAAAGAATATTATTTCCGCAAGCCCAGACGCGATTAGCGACAACGCAGCTATCATTTTGACGAACTCATTTAACAATAAAGCAATAAACAGCACCAATCATGAGGAGATACTGGCAATACTTAATGCAGATTTGTCTACTCCTGTGTTTCTTTGGGTAAATAACAAGCTGATGCTGACATGGCAGTTGGATTCATTATTCGGAAAGGATCGCGATATTGCGGATATTGAAAGCGGTATCAATGAACCAACAATAACAATTAATTTCAAAGATTATATTTATAATTACACAGCTAATGAGCCTACCTTCAGCTTGAATTCTCAAGCGGAAGAAGCAGGAGTGTCTATTGATACACAAACTGGCATACTGACCTATAATCCTACTGTACGCGCAAATATTGATGTAGTTATTACAGCAATGGTTGAGGGAGAGGCATCAATAGTATTTGAATTTAATATTACAGTAACAGGTCTTATAAAAACTGGTACAATATCAGATAAAACGCTTGATTTGGCAAATTCCTTAAATATCGATGTCGGCAGCTTAATTAACAATACATCGGGAGAGTCTATGGTATATACATTAAACCAAGCGGCAACTGATGCCGGAATTACCATAACTGACGGCGTATTAAACTTTGTAGCGGCACAAAACCATGTAGGCGTTATTAATGTAGTTATTTCTGTTGCTACAAGTGATGAGGAAATAGAATTTGAGTTTAGTATTACTGTCAAAGGCCTTGCTAAAACTGATGAAATTTCTGACCAATCACTAGATGTAAATGGAAGTTTTGAAATCAATCTAAGCGAAAAGATTTTGAATACTACAGGCGTAGCGGTTTCATATGAGATTACTTCGGGACAAAGAGCGGGATTGACATTAAATGCAGACGGCGTTCTTACTTTTAATCCAGCAGCAATAGCTGAAAAATCTTTAGTAGTAATCACAATAACAGCCGACGGACATACTCAAACATTCGAATTTAACATTACTGTAAAAGGTCTTGCAAAGACGGATGAAATTGAAAACATTATACGTGAAATTAACGGCGAAGGAATTTCTGTTTCAGTTGCAGATTATGTTCTTAATACAACGGGTGTAGCAGAGGAATACAGTCTAAATAGCGCAGCACAAGATGTTGGAGTTGTTATTGATTCTGCAAC
>CALAYY010000204.1 GCA_937895465.1 uncultured Clostridia bacterium
AACCCATATTAGTACCGTTTCCGGCTAATCCTGTAATATCATTTTCAATACCGTTTAAAGTTGTTTCTAAGACAGACGCAGGTCCATCAAGCTTAATTATTCTAATATTATTAACGCTGAAAGTATAATCACAACTATTTTTAAATGCGGTAATAAAGTCCCTATCAGCATCACCTATTATTACTACTGCGCTAAGAGTTTTAGTCTGTCCTAGTGCGGGAAGAGGTAATACATGACCATTACTTATTCCTCCAAAGAATAAGTTCCTCTTTGCATCTGCGGTTTGATTAATTCCGTCTGCCAACATTTTAACATCCATTAATATTAAATAAGAAGCGTTGCTTATAAATTTTGTGCCATCTTCTGCAAAATAAATACGCATAGCAGGCCATGCATCCGCTCCTGCATTTATATTAACTTTTTTGGCTTCTGTAGTCAGGTTGTTGGGTGCTTCTTCTACTGTAGCTTGAGAAACTATAGAAGTGCCGTCAGTCAATACTTTACCCAGCTTTTCATCTGTAGAATCATGTATTACAAAAGTTACACTTGTTTGTTCTACTCCGTCATATAAAAGAGTAACTTTTATTAACCTAAATGAAGAAGCCTTAAACGTTGCCATACCGTCAGCTGTTATTTCTGCCGTTTCCAAATCAGCATCAATGTCATAGGCAATCTTTTCAGCCTCAAAATTATCTCCAGTATAGCTGTATTCAAAACCAATTACTACGTTTCCATCTTTTATATCAATAGAATATATCTCATTCGTTGAATATGATTTTTCCATATTATCTTTTAGCGTAAATACTAGCGGTTCAAAAGCTGTATATTTTACAGCAAAGCTTACGGTTGCAACAACATGATATTCTGATAAATCATTATAAAGCAAATTAACTACAATCTCTTGCTCTTCACCAGGAGTAAACCCTGCTTGTTTGAAAAGCAAATTGCCCATATTATCAATGCTGGCTTTCTCGGCTAAAATGCCTTGGTCTATTGCCCAAGATAGATTTTGTTCATCAGCATTACCGATACCGCTAAATGTTAACTCATAATCAAGCTGCAACAAAACATCGCCGTCACGCAATTCTATTAAAGTATTGTCATATCCCGAAATCAAATATTCCAAAGGATACCAATCCATTGTGTTAAGCACTTCCAAATTAAAACTGTCATTAAGTTCAAGAGTAGGAATTGATAATGTAACAATAGTTGAACCAACGCCTATTAATGTTACTTGACCGTCTTCTATTGTCGCTACGCTTTCATTACTAGAAGTCCATACCACAGGATAGCCATATGCATTGGAAGCTGTTAAAGTCAAAGTCTTTTGGCTCCATTCTATTGTTTCTTGATCGCCTAATATTGAAACTCCTGTAGGTACTACACGTCTAATGTGCACATCATCAATCGTAAATTCATATTGTTGTTTGGGTTGAGCAAATATAGTTATTTTATTGCAATTACCTGTTGTTATCAATGTGTGTGTTAAAATACGTGTTCCTAATGAATCAATTACATAATTTTCTGAATTATTGGCTTCAATAAAGTTTGCAAAAACATTAAAAGGATATGTGCCGCTGTAGCTTAAAATGTTAAGCTTAAAAGAGACCTCATAAGTTGCTCCTGCAACCAGTGGATTATTAAGCGTTATTGCAATGCCGCCATATTCTATATTAGATGCGCCAGTAGAAAACTTTAGGGCTACACCTGATCCGCCTTCCGGCATTTCATTAGGTAAAGAAGTTTTTGTTACAGTACCGCCTGACCAATTAGTTGAAAAGGTTAAGTTATCCTTTTCAAAATCATAAAGCATATATGTTCCGTTAGCAAAGTCGGTTATTGTAAGTTTAAAGCTATCAGAATATTCAACTTCTTCATATGTTGCAAGAATAGCTATAGTAGTCGTTCCCGCCTTGTTTAAAGTAATAACTCCTGTATTGACATCAATATCAGCAATTGATGTATCGCTTGATGACCATAAAATCTCGGCTTCTTCTGGACCTTTAATAGTCAGAGTATTAATCATTCCAACATCTAATTCTACAGTTCCTGTTGGCTTATTGGTTATCTTGAAAGATACCGCCAGAACAGTCAACTCAAATGAATCAACGCCTCCGCCAACATTTAAATTTATAATAGTTGTTCCAGCACTTACCAAAGTGATAAGTCCGTTATCAGAAATCGTAGCAACATCTGTATTTAAAGATTCCCAAGAAGCTAGAAAGCCTGCTGGAATATCGGCATTCAGCTGCCATTCACCATCAATTACTACTATTTCATTATTTTCTGGTTTGTTTTCGATAAGCACTTTTGTAATTGATAAAGTAAAACTGTCTTCAAATTCACCTGATTTTAATTTTATTACCGTATCTCCTACAGATACAAACTCAACCAATCCATCTTGATTAATAGTTGCAACTGCAGTGTTCTCTGAAGTCCATTGATATGAAAATCCAGGTGCTATATCAGCAATAAGACTTAAGCTTTTTTGCGAAAGAGAGATTGTGTCCCCTGAAGGTCTCCCATCTATACTAACCCCTTCTAAAACATTGATTACAGTAAGTTCAAAGCTGTCAGAATAACCAGTATCTTTTATCTCTACTCTTATCGTGGTTTTTCCTGTGGTTAATAAAGTCACAAGTGCATTACCGTTATTATCAATTGAAACTGTAGCCACGTTTTCATCACTGCTTTCCCATTGAGCTTCATATCCAGGTGCTACATCCAAAGAAAGTGTCAATATGTTGCTATACATCTGAATGGTATCGTCTTCAGGTCTGCCTGCAATCGATACACCGTCAATAGCTTCTCTTTCTATTGATATATTATCAATAACAAAACTTACCTGTAATGCTTCTATTCCATAAAAAACCAGTAAGCTATTGGTACCAGTACCTGTAAAGCTACCTTCAATATGATAAGAATCTGTACCCGATACTATGGAGGGGAACAAGCTTCCTTCTTGACTTTTGTGTTGAGTATATAAGGTAACATCAGCACCACCTTTGGTGGTGTTCAAAATCCTAATGTCGTAAGAAACATTATATAAAGCATTTGCTTTAAACACTTCAGGGAAAGTAAAGCTAATACCTGCATATTTAACATCTACTGTTCCTGAATCAAACTTTAACCCATTGCCCGAGCCGTTAACAGGTAAATCTTGATCAGTAATGGAAATCATTGTCCCTGCAACATTTTCTCCGCTTACGGCATAAGTTATGTTGCTTTGATCAAAATCAACTAAATATGAACGTTCGCCGCTGCCTTTTACATCGAAAGAATCACTTATTTGTGTTCCTTCAACTGTTGCAGTAATTGTTACATCAGCAGCTTTAGTTCGCATAGTCACTATGGCAGACATGTTGTCTCCCGCTTCAACAACTGCAACTTGCTCATCGCTAGATGTCCATATTATATTATATTCACCCACAAATGCTGGAGAAACCTCATAATTAACTGTAATGGTCTCCCCAAAATATCTTTCGACTTGGGCATCTGGTTTATTAGTAATAGCAAGACCTGAAATTTCTCCTCTTAATGATAAAGTAAATGAATCAGATACTTCAGTACCTTTTATGGTAACTAATATAACAGCATGACCGGGAGCAATATAGGTCACAAGACCCGTATTGGAAATCGTGGCAACATCTGTATTATTAGAACGCCATTCCAATTCCGCTTTTGCCCCCTCTGGTTCAATAGTCGCTCCAAGTTGCAAAGTCCCGTCCTGCACAAAATCAACTATCGTCTCTTGCGGTTTTCCTGTGATTGTTACACTTTCGGGTACTATAGCTTGTTTTTTGCATGCTCCTAAAAGCGTGACAGAAATTACCATAATAACTGCAATGATTACATAGATTAATTTCTTTGTGTTTTTCATCTTTTCCTCCTTCTTTTGTCCTTTAAAATTTATACTTCCGGATATATTCTTATAGCCCCTTCCGGTAAAATTGTAGTTAAAATAGTTTGAGCATAAATTCTTGTCATAAAATCATTAGGATGGTTTCTGGCATCTGCAAGAAAATTGTTTAAAGGCTTGCCGTTATGCATTAATGCTGATAGCACACTCCATACAGGAGCGATTACAATGTTTTGTTTTTCTTTTACATATTCATTTAGCATACTCTCATATTCTGCAGTATTGCTGCCAAGCAAAGGCACTGTACACAATGAATTTGTATAAACTCTATCATTTGATTTCATGCTAGAAACCAAAACAATACTAGCCTGAGGATTAATTGCCTTAATTTTGTTTATCAAAATAGTGATATTTGATTTAAACACAATAGGAGTAGCTCCCTTGCCGCCGTTCCAGCCGCCTCCGTCATTTGAACCAAATGCCAAAAACACAACGTCAGCCTCATTTAACATTGAAAGCATCATAGGCGTTACTAAACGCGCCTTGTTTTTGGTATAATCACCAGCATATGGCATAGAATCAACATTGTTATCAAGCATATATTTATACTGTTCAGCTGTAATTCCTCCAACTCCTGCGTTAAAATAATTTACCTTACCGTCTTCGATATTTAGGGTTTGAGATATTTTATTTATATCTTTATATTTTATATCGGCTATTGTTTGACTGACTACATCACAAAAAGGAGGTATATATGGTGAACTAGAATTGCTTGGTCCGTTCCCTTCGGTAATACTGTCACCCAAAAACAGCAAGTTGAGAGTTCCATTGATTTTTTGCTTTAATGTTGTGAGGTCATTATGACGTGAAGTTGGTTTTATTCCGTCGTATTCTTGAACTCTAATATATGTTATTGATAGTTCATATTGCCTAATAATTGCCGCATTTGAAACAACTCCAGTTATACTATCGTCAGCATGTTTGTAAAACCAATCAGAAGTGCTAGGATAATATAAGCCATAGGGCATTGCTTGTATATCGGATTGCTCTGCCAATGCAATTTTTCCGTCTTGGGTTAAGATATAATCCTCATCTTCTGTATAAGCATCGGCATTAAGAGTGTTGGATTTTTTTACAGTCAATATTTTTGCTATCTTATATATCAGCGATGCAGGTTTAACACTTCCATCTGCTTCTTCAATAAGAAGAACGGTTTCATTATATATAATCTGACTGTCCCAAACAGGCGCAACATATTTTCGTGCATTATCCGTACCATGAGCATAATTGCCGCATTGCATATCTTCTTCGCTTATCATTTGTTCTATTTCCTCGGCCGTATACATACGCTTGACGCCGTTATTACCTTCTGTACATCCCGAAAGCATGACAAAAATAATAGCCGTTATCAATATAAATCTTATACAGTTTTTCATTATCTACCTCAATTACTGTATTGATAGATAGGCGATAAATCAGCATCTTGTCCGTTTATCTGCTTAAACAGTTCAATACTTATTTTTTTAGGTCTTATGTATCCATAATTAGCGCTAGTAAACAGTCCAAATCCTATTTCTATTGAATTGGGATTTCCGGTAACTATCGCCGCTTCTTCCCAATCGAACAATCTGAACATAATAACAGAATCTACAAAAGGCAATAGATTCAAAGTATTTTGCATATCTTGATTAATATATTGCGCTTGCATATTTTCATATTGTGTTCTGGTGTATTGAGAAGATTGTGTAGTTGTATAACCAAATTCTGAAAATATTACGTTTTTGTCCCCATCTCCGTTATCGTAAGCGACCTTATAAGCTGCTCTATTGAGAACGATAAAAGACGAATCAAGCCCGCTGTCTCCGTTAAAATTATAGGGATGCCAGTTTAAAACATCAAAATAGTCATTGCTACAAGTTGAAACCGTTTCATCGGCTGTAGGAAAATTTGCCGAGTTAATATTGGAATATACAGCTTCCAAAAAAGGTACTAACCCTGTAGTCGGTGAATTATCAAAGACTAATCCAGGCATTACAAGCTTTGCATTAGGGTTGGCACGCTTTATTCCTCGATTAGCATAAAACATAAGGTCAGTAGTTATATTAGCACGCTCAAGCATTGTAAACTGGCTTCCGTCAGCCTTATGACAATAGTTATGAACATTAATTTCGTTTGATGGTTCCCAATAAATT
>CALAYY010000205.1 GCA_937895465.1 uncultured Clostridia bacterium
ACAACTGTGACAATTAAGCATTCTAGCTCTCTTACCACAGTGTACAAATCCCTTAACAATCCTGCCGTTGAAGTAGGCGACTCCGTCAAAAAGGGAGATAAGATAGGCGAAGTATCTGCATCAATGGGAATTGAAAAGGCAATCGGACCTCATCTTCACTTTGAAGTTAAGGTTGACGGCAAGCTTGTTGACCCCAATAATTATCTGACATTATCAAGCAGTAAATAATCCCTAAAGTTAAAATTTCCGCCAAAAAAGCTAAAACATTGTCAAAAGACAAAGCCTCTAAAAACCGCTTATAAAAGCGGTTTTTTGCCGTAATTAATCATTAAAAAATTTTAATGCAATATTTCTATTTGCCTGTCTTAATATATTATCTAATGTCAGCGGCAGCATTACAGTCAATAATTTCTTAGCCAGCATCTTTTCAATTAAGTCCTCCACAAATTGTCCAAATTGTTCATTAATCTCTACAAATTTTTGTTCATCTATACATTCGGCAAACTGTCCTGCAAAAAAATTGGCTTTATGTATATCATCCATTTCCACAGGGTCAAGCGTGCCTCTGATATGCTCAGCATTAGACTGCATAATCTTGACTGCACCTTCATCACTGCGTGAAAATTTTTGGTCGCTTCTTAACATCTCTATCGCCTTTTGATACCTATTTAGCTCCAAAATATAACATTCATATACAGAAGCATATACAGAAGAATACATTCTGCCGCTTTTTACTTCTTTCAATATATTAATAAGCAATTCTTTTAACCCTCTTGCAATCTCCTCTCCGTCACTGTTAAGTCTCAAAGCCCGTTCATAGGTATAGGGAAGACGGCCTGCAGCTATCGGATCAGGCTTGTTCAATTTCTCCATTTCAAGTCCGCTTATACGGTGGTTGATAGAAATGCCGCAGGCAGCTTGCGTGCTTTGCTCGCAATTATATGTATAAGGGGTAATAAAACAATTAAGATTAATAAGTTCAGGGGCAATAAGATTAAGTCCGTTTTCTAAGGCATAGCTTAACAGCATTTCAAAATGCACCTTGTATCTATCTATAGATTGCAAAACACGCATGTCTCCGTTTTTTTGCCCTGCCGCAATCGTAACACAGTGTTCTTTAAAAATCCTTGCAAAGAAAACATTAAGCTCCATTGTGCCTTTAATATATTGCTCTCTTGTCATAACCGTCCCCCTGTAGTAATAATTCTTTATAAGTATATTCTTATAATATTCTTACTATGATAGGCTGTCTTAACGGTTTTTTAGATATGCAAAATATCTTTGACAAAAACATACATAAATATATAAAAATTTTTATTGAAGGATGTTTTCAAAGCCCTTCAAAATCCTGTCAAGGTCAAACAGCTTATCATCATTTTCATTTGCCTTATTATCGATAATTTCATCTTCTTCAGGCGTCAGAGGCGGGGCTAGAGTACCTTCAACTATAAGTCCTTTTTGAGGTGCATATCTGTCATCTCTTATTTTAACTTCTTTTAATAATGTTTCTCCCTTATAATAGCGTAAAAACCCCTCACTTATCATGCCGTCTTTTGGCTGCTGAACAATATGTGTCTGACCTTTATATTTGACATATTTTGAATATTTGCCTTCATAATCCAATATCTTTTCACTTCCGCTGTGGGCAATCCTAGACAATATCTTATATTGCCTTGTTATGCGATAAGGCATTTGAAGCCCATAAATTTCAACCACAGCACGTGAAGAATCCGTGCAATAGCTGTGGATATAAATATCTCTGCCTGTATTATTGCGAAATTTCAGATCACTCCAGCTTCCGTTGACCATTGCATCAAAAGACGGCTCAATATAGCTTACTCTTAGGCTGTGGTGGTTGGCGGCAAGTATTTCCATATCCGCCAGAAGTGCGGCATTATATACAGTAGTTGATGCCTGACATACACCGCCGCCAATGCCTTCTTCATATCTTCCGCCCATAATAATTTTGGCTTCTACAAAACCGTTATAAGCAGATCTTGGCCCTACTGCTTTGTTAAATGACATAATTTCCCCGTGCGGAACAACAAGTCCGTCAAGCTTTTTAAAAGCAAGCCTGATATTATGTTTGCGCGCGGCTGAAGACGAAGAAAAGCCTGTAGAAAACCTTGAACGAAGAAATGTTTCCTGCCTGCAATAATCTGTTGTAATTTCTGCTTTTATAGGCAAGGTGCTGACCTTTACTTTTGGGGTGTCGCTAAACATAAGCTGTTCAAAAATATCGTCATACAGCGTTTTTATATCTGCCTGTTGACCGTCTTTTTCTTTTATTATTGCAAACTTTATATCGTTTTGCGGTCGGAATACTACTTTTGCATTCTTTGGCGCAGTGCTGACATTAAGTATAAGCCACCTTTCTATATCTTTATTAAGCCCCGAAAACATAAAACCAAACGCCTGTTCGCTAGTCCAGCCTTGAGATTTTATAAGTTTTAGAGTCTTAACTTTTTCAGAAAACTTGGCAGAGCGATTAAATTTTTGCCCTTCATATAGGTGTGTAAAAACCTTTGATTTTATCTTATATTTTTCGGGATAAAAAACAGCACTTTTTCCCTGATAGCTTAGGGTTATTTTTGGGTCTGTATTGGTAATTTCTGCCAATGCCTTATATATATGACAAGTGCTTGCATTTACCGCAAGCACCGTCAAAAATATTATCAAAATAAACTTTAATTTGCCTCTCATTTTACAGCCCCAAAGTTTGTATTGTCTTTTGCTCGGTTTAAAATCGGTAATTAATTCATCATCAATATTGTGTGTATCACTGCCGTTTGTATTAATAAGATTATATTTATTTGCCAGTTTTTTGCATAGACTGATTATGTTTTTACTATGTGCAGGGTAATAAGTTTCTATGCCCATAAGTCCGACGTTTACCGCTTTTTTTATTAGATTTTCAAAATCAATCTTATCCAGCTTCAGTCTTCCAGGATGAGCAAGCACAGGCACTCCGCCGCTTTGACGGATTATTTCTATTGCAGAAAACGGGTCAAAATGATAAAAGTCCACAAAAGCAGGCTTATGAGGTTCTAGATATAATTCAAATGCCTGTTGCTTGGATTTTACATAGCCTTTTTGCGCCATCAAAACAGCTATATGTGAGCGTGAAACCGAATGGGTTTTGAAAGTATTAAGAATTTCATCTATGGTAATATCAATTTTAAATTCTCGCAGCTTTTGGAGTATCAGCTGCATTCTTTGAGTTCGTGCTGTTTCAAGATTGTTTAATTCTTTAGCTATAGGTGTTTTAGAATTTGGGTCTATATTATAACCCAAGATATGAATCTCACAGTCTTTATAAGTGCTAAGCTCAATACCGCTTATTGCCTTTAGGTTGTTAACGCGGCATTCATTCAAAAAATCATTTACTCCCATAAAAGTGTCATGGTCAGTCAATGCCACAGCATCAAGGTTTAATTGCTTTGCTCTTTTGATAAGCTCAAGATAAGTTGCAGAGCCGTCTGAGTTAAAGCTGTGCATGTGCAAGTCGCTTAACATTGTTATATCTCCCTATCAGCTTAGCTTAGCTTTTTCATGATTTTGCTTGCATAAGGTATCAATTGTTCTTTTTGATTTTTCACCTTCTGTATAATACAGGCGTTAAGAAGTTCATCCAAAATAGTTCCGAGCTGGTGTTTCAAAATATCAGGATAAGCAATTAAAAGGTCATTGCCGTTAATTGCAAGATCTTTTAATGATTTTGGAAGCCCAAGCTCAAGAATTTGCTTTCGGGCGTTTTCAAATCTGATGCTTCTGTCGTGCTTGCCTTTGCCGTGTGCCGAAGTATCCGCTCTTACAAGCAATATAAGCTCATCCAATATATCATAATTTTTGATTACAAACTTTCTTAATTTTTCAGGGCTTGTCTGTTCTTTTAGGTCATACATGTGTGCATCAATAAGTCTGACAATCTTTTCAACAGTAGCATTAGGATATTTCAAGCCGTTTTGCCCCAATCTTTTTTTGGCAATTTCAATACCTATTTCGCTATGATGATGCATATTGCCGTATGCTTTTTGGGAAGCAGGCTTGCCTATATCGTGTAAAAGTGCAACAAGACGGACTTGAGGATGGGCAATTTTGACCGTCTCAAGCAAATGGTTATACACATCATAGGTATGGTATTTTGAGTTTTGTCTAAAACCTATTGTGTCTTCTATTTCAGGAATAATATATTTCCATAATTTCAGCTCGCCTATAAGTTTCAGCCCTTTATAATGAGCGTCTTGAATCCCGTATTTTTGGTCAGCATTAAGAATTTTTTCAAATTCTTCTCTTATTCTTTCACAAGAGATATATTTCAAATTATCTTTAAACTTTTGCGCACTTACATAGGTGTCAGGGTCAATTTCAAAATCAAGTTCACAACCAAAACGAATCATTCTCAAAATTCGAAGACCGTCATAGCTAAAGACATTATCGGGATTAACTACAGCACGCAATATCTTATGATTTATATCGTCAATTCCGTTATGAAAATCCAAAACTTTGTCATTTTTGATGTCATAATATAAGGAGTTGCAAGTAAAATCCCTTCTTAAGCTGTCTTTATATGGGTCTTTTATAAAAACTGATGATTTTGGAGTATGTTCGCCACCGTCATATTCTTCTGTTCTAAAAGGTGTGTATTCCAATCTGACATCATCAATAATTATAATCGATGTGTCAAGCTCCGAATTTACAATGTTAAAGCTTGCGGTTTTGGGTAAAAAACCGTATAATTTGTTTGAGCTAAAAGCTCCTGCTATATCAATATCTTTTGAGGGCAATCCCATTAAGGCATTTCTTACATAACCGCCTGTGATATATATTGGCAGAGGGACAGAAAGCGCCCAATCTTTTAGTGTATTTGGAATATCCATATTGTCAGTATAACATTTTTGGGATATTTTATGTTTAAATATTTACTCTATATAATATTAATGCTAAAATATTTTCAAGGGGGCAAAATTTATGTATCACATCATCATTAACGCTTCAAGCAAAAAAGGTCAGCAAGCTGTCAAAGAAATAAGCAAGGAATTGGCACGGCGCAGTATTGAGTATAAATTTTATTTTACCCAATATCCAAAACACGCACAAGAATTGGCAAAAGAAATCGAAGCGACAGGCGCCGAAAATATTATAGGTGTAGGCGGAGACGGAACATTTCACGAGATTATTAACGGCATTCAAAACTTGTCCGAAATTAATCTGGGATTTATACCTATGGGAAGCGGTAATGATTTTGCCACATGTGCAAGGCTTAATAAGCGCAGTATCAAAAAAGCACTCAATGATATTTTGGTAGGCAATATAAAAAAGCTTGATTATATACAGTTTGAAAGCGGACTTAGATGTCTTAATATCGCAGGAACAGGACTTGATGTTGAGGTTTTGAAAAAAACTCTTGCAATGAGAAGACTCAAAGGCAGGCCTAATTATCTTTGGGGATTAATCAGAGTTTTAAAAGATTTTGAACCGTACAAAATAGATGTAGAATTTGACGGTCAAAAAAAGTCGTATGAATGTATTATGGTCGGCGTGTGCAATGGTGCGTATTTTGGCGGCGGAATGAAGCTTTCGCCCTTTTCAGATATTTCGGACGGCAAGCTCAATCTTGTTGTTATCAAAATGGTCAAACGAAGCAAAATAAAATTTATCCTGCCCAAGTTTTTGAGGGGCGGTCATATCGATATGTATTTTACTGAGCATTATCTTGTGGACAAGGTTAAGATTTCGTATGATGAGTCATATAAGGTTGAGCTTGACGGCGAGATATATTCGGGTCTTGATTTTAACTGTCATGTTGTACAGGGCGGAATTAATATGCTTGGAAAATTTTTAGATTAACGCTTGACATATTAATAATAATAATCTATTATATCAAAACCATAAGATATAAAACCAATCAGCTAAGCGGTTTTCAAACAAAAATTCAGTCTGTTAGAAATTATTTCCAATAAAAATAATTAAAAATGGGTTGACAACGAGATAGGGATTTGGTATTATATCTAAGCTAACTTGAACGGTAGCGTTTCTGCACATTGAC
>CALAYY010000206.1 GCA_937895465.1 uncultured Clostridia bacterium
AAATCCGAAGTGGGCGGACGAAAGCCAAGCATTTCAACCAGAGTACCAAGACATATAAATGATGCAAACGCAAAATATACAGGTGATACAAATGATGCGCTATGGCCAGTAAGCTCTTTTGCGTTGTCATCTATAGAGCCTATTAAGCCTTCCAAAAACATTTGAACGGCCCCGACTTTACGGCTTTTTCTCCACTTAGGAATAAAAAACACTCTGATAATTATTGCCGTCAAAATAATACCTAAAATAACTATAGTAAAGCCTATCATAGTTTCACTAATAGTGATTCCGCCTATTTTAATCTTTTTGGCTGCCAGACCCGGCATTGTTTCGCTTAATGTAACAACCTTCATTATTATATCCTTTCAAAATGTGAATGTTAATTTAAAATAATTAAAAAATCAACCTATTATAAGCCTAGAATATCTAATTGTCAAATAAGATATTTATAATAAAGTCTTATATTCGTATGTTTAATTATTCTTCATTTTATTATTATTTTTTGCAAACTAATTTATATTTATTAAGTATAAATACAGGATTATAAGACAATTTTGCTTTTCTCAAGCCCTCGATGCCCATATCTTCCTGCCTGTTAATATATTTGACATCATTAAAATATTCTTTAACACAAAAATTATTAATTGCACTAAATATGCCTGCATAATTAGTATCAGCTTTTTCAAATAGTACATTTCCTGCTTTTTTATTGGGTAAAATACTGTTTACAGAAAAAGCTCTTATGCGCCCGTCAATCTCAATGACACCGCATTTTAAATCAAGATATTCAAAGTTTCTCAAAGCTAATGTTAAAGCAACTTTTTCCGAATTTTCTTGCATTTCACTGTTTTCAAGCCATGAATCATATAATTCTAGACATTGATCATAATCTTCTTTTTTATATTCTCTAAATATGTATTTATAAGTATTAACAAATTTATTTAGATGGTTTCTCTTTCCGTGAAATTTCTTGCCTTTTAGTTCTTTTAAGTCTTCAGTCAAATATATATAATCAGAATAATCTCTGTCATATATAAGATCATATTCGCTAATGCCTTGTAAATACTTAATATTATCTTCTTCAATCTGGGCAATATAATGGCGATTACAGTCTTCAAAATCAAGAATCATTTCTATATACGGTCTGATGTTTTGGTTGCTACGGCTTATAGGAAAATAATACACCTTTTTTCCAAAGTAAATATTATACATAATCAGCACATCATCATCAACTATAGCATATTCTGTATGACCTGATATATTCCAGCAAAACACGGTGGCAAAATCGTTTACAGAAGTAATTTTGTCATTACGCCTGAAAAAATCATCAAATAAGGGCTTATCATCTATTGAGATAGGTGAAAAGCTTATTTTTTTTGCAATGTTATGCATATTCGTCAACCTAATTATTTTATATGATTTTTCAATTAAAAGACCGTCACAACTAATGACGGCCTGTTTTAATTTATTATATGTATTTTATTTAAAATCTTTTAACAAATCTGCTAACGGAGTGTTTGTTGTGCCTTCACTCCATTGCGTAGGCTCATTATCATTAGTTCTGTCAATTTTGACTCGCTTACGAGATTCTCTGGGCTTTCTCTCTTTTGCTTCTTCTTTTATTTTCTTTGAATTATCTTCGGCTTCTACTTTTACTTCTTCAGGCAAAGCGGCTTTGATACTCAATGAAATTTTTCGGTTTTTATCATCAATTTTGATAACCTTAGCTGTAACTTCATCATCGGGTTTTAACACTTCATTGATATTCTTGACATATTCACGAGCTGCTTCTGAAATATGCACAAGTCCGCGAACATTATTTTCAATATCAATAAAAGCACCATAGTCTTCAAGGCGTGCAACACGACCCACAAGTACAGAACCGACAGGATATTTAGCAGCTACATCATAGAAAGGATGAGGATGCAATTGTTTAAATCCTAGACCGACTTTTCTCTTTTCTCTATCAACAGACAAAATCAAAAACTCGTATTCTTCATTGAGATTTAGAACATCTTCAACCTTGCCTATTCTGTTCCAAGACAAATCAGCTATACGGCACAAGCAATCAAAACCGTCAACTTCAACAAAAGCTCCAAAAGGTGTTGAGCGGACAAACTTGCCGACAACTTTATCGCCTTCATTAAGTCTTTCCAAAACTGCGTTTTCTTTTTCGAGACGTTCTTGCTCTTTTTCTTTTCTTTCACGGGCAAGAATATTTCTTTGAGAAGCAGTGATTTTTTTCTTGTTGTCGTCTATTTCCAAAACAGTAAGACGGATTTTCTGCTTGTTATAAGATGTCAAGTCATTGATATAATGCTCAGCTACATGTGATTGAGGTACAAACACACGGTAACTGCCGTATCTTCCCAATAAGCCGCCTTTTACTACGCTGACAGTAATAGAAAACTCTTCACCGTTTCTGATACCGTCAACCAACTTATCTTCAAGCTTTTTCTCTTCAATCTTCTTTTTTGAAGCCGGTATGCAACCGGTGTCTTTGTCTCTAGGACCAAGAATTTCTATATCTATAGTATCACCTGTTTTATAATTATCAGGATTGTATTCATTATTTAATTCAACCTGATCAGGAGCTACTAGCCCGTCATTCTTACCATCCAATTTTACATGAATACCTTTTTCGTCTGCAAATAAAATTTCCGCACTTTTTACTTTTGTGCCTTTTTCATAGCTGACAACAGGGTTATTTGCCAAAAGCTCCTCAAAAGAACCCTCTTTTACGTTGTCGTTCATAAAACGATTAACCTCCAAAATCAACTCGCTAGG
This sequence comes from uncultured Clostridia bacterium, assembly GCA_937895465.1. Classification (GTDB taxonomy): domain Bacteria; phylum Bacillota; class Clostridia; order Christensenellales; family DUVY01; genus DUVY01. Next base: position 2,788 of record CALAYY010000206.1, read on the forward strand.
GGTTGATGCGCCTGCCGTAATTCCAACAGTACCGTACAACTTCGAAAAAATTGAATTTATATCATCAAATTTTTCTATCAAAAATGTATTTTTGCAATTGTTCTGACAGATTTTTAGCAGTTTATTAGTATTTGAACTATCAGAGCAACCTATAATAATCATGCAGTCACATTTTCGACTTAATTCTACAGTTTCTGCCTGACGTTCATTGGTAGTATAACAAATTGTATTAAAAACTACAACTGATTTTTGATTTAAGTTGTTAAAATATTTAGTAATCCGACTATATTCTTCTACCGAAAATGTAGTTTGTGCCACTACACATATTTTTTCAATTTCTATGAGTGGAATTTCATCAACTGACGATATAATTATAGCAGAATTACCGCACCAGCCGTTTATTCCTTTGACTTCACTATGAGTCGCTATTCCAGCAATAACAATCTGATATCCCTGTTCATAATGTTTTTTAACAATATTATGAATCTTTTTTACAAAAGGGCAAGTTGTGTCAATTATCTCTATGTTTTTATTAAGAAGTGCATCATAAGTAGCCTTACCCTCTCCATGCGATCTAATTATTACTTTTGAAGTGGTTATATCTTCTATATCATGAACTGTCTTCAAGCCTTTTTGTTCAAGCTCGTCAACCACTAATTTGTTATGTATAATAGAACCAAGTGTACAAACACCTTCTCCTGCATATTCTCTTGCTGTGTCTATAGCTTTTTTTACCCCAAAACAAAAACCTATGTTTTTTGCCGTTATAACCTTATTTATCATCTGATTACCTAATTATTATTATTATTATCTATTATAAAAATTTCATCATAAATATCTGAAATCTTTATTTTAGGATTATTAAGTTTAGCTTTTAATGCCTTTTTTGTTTTACCTTTCAAACCAGCGTAATACCGTATTATTTTTTGAAGTCTTATCATTTCATTATATAAAACTTCTTCAGCACTATCTAAAATTGACGATGTTAGCTTTTGGTCTTTAAAACTGCCAAAGTCAACAGGGTCACCTGTAATATAAATATTCCGTCTTAATACTTTTGGTCTTTTTAACAAAATAACAGGAACGATAGGCGCATCAGCTTTTAATGCAAACATCACACTGCCGCCCTTAATTGGTTGGATATCTTCGGATTGGTAGTTTCTTGTGCCTTCGGGATATATGCCTACCGTCTTGCCTTCTTTAAGTCGTTTTATAACAGCCTTAATTGCCTCAAGGTCAGCTTTTCCCCTATCAACTGATACAACTCCCAGCCATTTGAAGATAAGCCTTACAAATTTTGATTTTTTGGTAAATTCACTTTTACCTAAAAAATAAATTTGACGGTTATGATGTGCTGCAAGCAAAAACGGATCTGCTGTTGAAAGATGATTGCTTACTAAAATCAGCTTTCCTTTGGGTTTTCTTTTTTTGCCCAAAACTTTTATAGGATATAAAAACCAAAGCGGTATTAATATCAATACGGCGCCCAAAAAATATAGTAGTGTCATAAAAGCTCCTTAATATGACTTAGCATAGTGTCGACTACCTGCAATGGTGTTAAGTTTGAAGAATCAATCAAGACTGCATCTTCAGCTCGTTTTAAAGGAGAAAACTCTCTAGTAGTATCCATTTGATCCCGCTGTTTTATATCATTAAGTACAGTTTCAAAATCTATCTCCTGTCCTCTGCTTTTGAGTTCTTGATATCTTCTTTCTGCCCTGATGTTATCGTCAGCCGTTAAAAAAAACTTATATTTTGCACAAGGTAAGACATTTGTACCAATATCTCTGCCGTCAACAACCATATTGTATTTTTGGGCAATATTTCTCTGAGCATTGGCAAGCACTGTCCTTACACTGTTTAAAGTCGATATCTTGGCTGCAGCTTGGGATATTTCATGAACTCTTATTTGACTGTTAACATTTTCTCCATCCAAAAATATCATCTGCAAGCCGTTTTCAAACTTGACATCTATTTCAGTGTCTTGTAAAACTTTGGAAATAGTATTTTCATCATTAAAATCAATTCCCAGTCTTATAGTCTTTAAAGCAATTGCACGATACATAGCGCCTGTATCAAGATGTAAAATACCCAATCTTTTTGCAAGAGCATCTGCTATTGTACTTTTGCCTGCACCGCTGGGTCCGTCTATAGCTATTGAATAACACATATCAAACCAAATCAGGACGCAAAACTTGTGCATTTTTCAAATACACATGCTTAGGCTCCAAAATCCCTCCGTAACTTGCTACATTTACCATAAGTCTTATACACATAGGAAGAGCGTTATCAATATTTGGCTCAAGCGAAGAAAATAATGCGGCATCGTTATAACCCATACTGCGTAAAATCGCAGCAGGATATTTTGCAGTCAAATCAGCAGTTGTGCTTATAAGAATGCTTATAATTTTCTTGTCAGCATTATTCAAATCATTTCTTCTGGCAATTTCATTCATTAATTCTTTGGTTGCTTTTGCTATTTCTTGTTCAATATTACTTTGAACAGTAATAGCGCCTCTAATTGCCGTAATGTCAGTTATTGCTCTCATATCTACCTTTAATTATTATTATATAGCTTTTGTGCGCTTTTTCCAGCAAGATATCCGCTGGAAATTGCAATCTGTATATTATATCCGCCGGTAAAAGCATCCACATCCATTACTTCACCGGCAAAAAACAGCCTTTTAATGAGCTTGCTTTCCATAGTTGACGGATCTATTTCTTTTGTATTTACGCCCCCGCCTGTCACTATAGCACGCGAAAAAGTGTCAAGGCTTATAGGTGTAAGCTCAAATTCTTTCAAAACACTAATAAGCTCAAGTCTTTCTGCTTTCGTTATGATGTTCACTTTTTTGTCTTCATCTATTTTACTTCGATTTATAACTTCAGGTATAAGGCTTTTGGGCAACAAATCATCCAAAGCGTTTTTATATTGTTTATTGGCATATTTTGCAAAATCCCTTAATATCCTTTCATCCAATTTGTTTTGGTCTAAAGCAGGTTTTAGATCAATATATAATTTGATTTTATCTAAAGGATATGAATTAATAATGCTGCTTGTACTCAGCACAATTGGTCCGCTTATTCCTTTATCAGTAAACAACATTTCTCCGAAAAGGCTAGAAATTGTTTTGTTGCCGTTTTTTGCAGTAAGACTTACATTTTTTAAGGATAAACCCTGTAATGAAGAAACATCTTCTTTGACCATAATAGGAACAAGCGCAGGTCTGGGCTTAATAATTGTATGCCCTAGCTTTTGGGCCAAACTATATCCATCGCCTGTGCTGCCTGTTGCAGGATAACTCATCCCTCCGCAAGCTATTATAACACAATCTGAAAAAAACTCGTAATTGTTGTCGCACTCAATCAAAAAACCGTCTTTAGCCTGTTTTAAATCCTTTACTTTACAGTCATATTTTATATTTACCTTGCTATTTGCTAATGCTTTTTCAAATGTTCTTATGACGTCAGATGAATGGTCAGACAACGGAAAAACTCTGCCGCCTCTTTCAGTTTTCAAAGTACAGCCATGGTTTTCAAAAAACAGCATTGTTTCTTGAGGAGTATAACGGTTTATAGCACTATATAGAAATTTTGGATTGGAAATCACATTTTTTAAAAATTCTTCGGGTGTTATGTCGTTCGTAAGATTACAGCGACCTTTACCTGTTATATACAATTTCCTGCCGAGTTTATTGTTTTTTTCACACAAAACAACCTCTTCTCTAGATTGAGCGGCAGTAAAAGCAGCCATCATTCCAGCGGGGCCGCCTCCGATTATAGCAATCTTCACTTTAAAATATGCCTTTATGTTTTAATGATTCCAAAAATAGATTGTCAGTAAGATTAAATGAAATTGGCGTTATTGTTATATATCCCTGTCTGCATAATTCAACATCAGTATCTTCAGCATTTTTATAATGCTTTATAGGCTTACCTTTTAACAAAAACATATTGACTACTGTTCCCTTAATGTATTCATCATCATATTCTTGAAAACCCATAGTAGCAAGTCTAACACCTTTTGGCTCTGGTGTATTAGGATGATTGATATTAAGAACAGTTTTTTCAGGCATCTCAAGACTGCAAAATACTTCAAGGTTTTGTTTGATAAAATCAACAGTAGCTTGTACTGCCTTTTCATCAGGCTGATGTTCAGGGATGCTTACAGCAATGGCTTTTTGACCCAATATTCTGCCCTCAAAAGCGGCAGAAACTGTTCCTGAATACAAAATGTCAGTGCCAAGATTTGCACCGTAATTAATGCCTGAAATCAGCAAATCAGGCCTGCCTTTATAAAGCATAGATAAACCAAACTTCACACAATCAGCAGGAGTTCCATCAGTCTTATAACTTTCTACACCGTTAATAAGATTAATTTTATTATACTTTATAGGGTTGTTAATTGTAAGCGAATGACCGCAAGCAGATCTTTCTCTGTCGGGTGCTATGACAAAAACCTCATTGTTTCCGTCTGCAAGACTCTTAGCCAAAGAATTAAGACCTTTACCAAAGATGCCGTCATCATTAGTCAAAAATAATTTCATTGTTTTATTATAATTAACAAAACACTTTTTGGCAAGCCTTATTAAAACCAAAAGAAATAATTTTTAAAGTTCTTTATGTAAAATGTTTTGCCAGAATTTTTTATATGTTTTTTGAGCCTTTTTATCTGAAGATAAAAACTTAACCTTTCCGCCTTTAAAACTATCATTGATAAGATTATTTTTGGTTAATATATTTTTTAAATTTTGTGCTACACCCATATTTCCGTCAAAGATTATTATATCATTGAAAAACTCTTTTATTATATCTTTTACAAACAAATAATGTGTACACCCCAAAACAACAGCTTTTATATCCATATCTTTTAATGGACACAATATCTCAAAGATACAACTTTTAAGTTTGGATAGATTATCAATATTTTGCTCTATTAATCTTGCAAGATTTTCTAAGGGCAAAATAATAATCTTTTCTGAGCCGTAACGATCTACTAAAGATTTAAATTTTGGTTGATTAGCAGCGGCATTAGTCAGCATAACCAAAACCTTACCAACCTTTGTATATAAACATGCAGGCTTTATAGCCGGTTCAATACCGATTATGTTAACTTTATGTTTGCTTCTTAATGCAGAAATTGCAGCTGCAGTTGCTGTATTACATGCAATAACAACTGCTTTTACATCTTTCGAAATCAGCTTATCAACGGCGTCAAGGGTTAGTTCTGTTATTTTTTGTTCACAAAGATTACCATAAGGACTATTTTTGGTATCTCCAAAATACAAAAAGTTTTCATGCGGTAAAACATCAATACAAGCCTTTAAAACGCTTATACCTCCAACACCGCTGTCAAAAACACCTATGGGCAAGTTTCTTTTACACACAGTTAAATATTATATTTTGGTATAATGATAAAAATGTTAATTATAAATAATTATTTTTAAAAAAATCAAAAGCACTTTGATTTTGGTAAAACTTTTTGAATTTGGCTTGCTACATGCATAATCATAATAAGACACGGACTTTCTTCATCCCATAATGTAGGTATGCATTCCAACGGCCTAAATCCCATTGCTGTATAAAAATCTCGTGTAATATTGTAATAGTAATCAGGAAAACTGCTGTCTAATGTCTTAACTTGCAAATACTCAATATTATGCTCAATACAATAATCAAGACATTTGGCCATTAATGCCCGCCCGATTCCGTTGCGGCGATAGTTCTCAACCACTCCCATTGCGCATATTTCAGCAGAATAACTGTTATGTAATTTTAAAAACACAAAACCAATATATTGACCTTTATCCATGTATGTGAAAAAAGGTGAATCTACACTTTGCCTAACATATATATTTACAGAATCTGCTCCAAACCATTGAGGTAATTTTGATAATACATCTTTAGTAATGTTTTGTTTAATTTCATCTTGAGTAATCTCTATAACCATTATTCATCCTATTTGTTTTAGATAAAGCCTGTTAATAGAAACAGATTATATGAATTATAGCATTTCAATTTCCTTTTGCCAAACCTTTACGCTTGCATCACTTGGCATTCTAAAATCAGCTCTTGGAGATAATGATACACTCCCTACCTTAGGCCCGTCTGGACTACATGATCTTTTGAACTGATTGGCAAAGAACCTTTTATAAAACACTAGAAGCCATTTTTTTATTGAATCTTTTGAATAACTCTCCATAAAAGCATGTTTTGCAAGTCTGAATATCTTTTTTGGGCTAAAACCAAAACGAATCATATAATATAGAAAAAAATCATGTAATTCATATGGTCCAACTATTTCTTCAGTTTTTTGGCTTATATTATCAGAAGCGTAATTATCAGAATTTGAAGGCACTAATTCAGGACTTATGGGAGTGTTTAAAATATCAATCAAAACTTTGGATTTTTCTAAATCCTTGGTTTTTTGAGCTTCATACCACACCAAATGCCTTACCAAAGTTTTTGGAACAGAACAGTTTACACTATACATTGACATGTGATCGCCGCCGTATGTAGTAAACCCCAAAGCAAGCTCAGATAAGTCCCCTGTCCCAATCATAAGTGCATTAGTGTTGTTGGCAATATCCATTAATATCTGCGTTCTTTCACGAGCCTGCGCATTCTCATAAGCTATACCAAAGTTATCATTATCAACACCTATATCTTTAAGATGTTGTTCTATTGCTTTTTTTATCGGTATTTCCAAAAATGTGACTCCTTCAAGTGTTGCCAATAATTTTGAATTAGTTTTTGTACGTAAACTGCTGGCAACAGAAGGCATAGAAACTGCTGTAATATCCTTTTTATCTAAACGCAAAATCTCAAATGCTCTTATCGTCACTATTAATGCCAATGTCGAATCCAAGCCGCCTGATAAGCCTAATATAGCTCTAGATACACCTATTGCCTTTAGTCTAGTGCTAAGTCCGTGCGCCTGCATATTGAGAATAGTTTCACATCTGCAAAACATTTCATTCTGATCTATAGGGATAAAAGGAGTTTGAGAAATTTTATGGGTTAGCTGTGTTTCTTTTTTTTTTAGAGAAAAGGTGATTTTCTTGATATCTTTTTCATCAGTAAAAAACTTTGTCCTAAGTCTTTCATGGCTAATCTTTTCAATATCAATTTCATTAATTGTAAGTCCTGTACTAAACAACTCTGACTCTTCAATTATTGTTCCGTTTTCAGCTATAATATTTTGACCAGAAAAAACCATATCGGTTGAAGATTCGCCGCTTCCGGCATTACTATAAATATAACCGCAAATGCCCTTTGCCGATTGAGAGGCTACAAGAAGTTTACGATAATCAGCTTTACCAATTAATTCACTTGAAGCAGACAAATTAGCAATTATAATAGCTCCTGCTTTTATGTACTTGTTAGAAGGCGATTCAATAACCCACAAATCCTCACCAAGTTCAACACCAAGAGAAAAGTTTTTTATATAATTTTCAATAAAAATTATATTATTACTCAAAGGAACATTTTGATCAAAAAAATCAAAATTGCAATCTATATCTCCACCTGAAAAGTATCTATATTCATAAAATTCTGAATAACTGGGTATGTTCTTTTTAGGTACAAGTCCTAATAATTTTCCTTTTGATATCACAGCAGCGCAATTATACAATTTGTCATTATGTTTGATAGGCAATCCTATCAAAACAATCATTTCAATGTTTTTTGACGCTACAATAATAGTATTAAGAGCTTCAATAGCACTTGAAATCAATATTTGCTGCAAAAACAAATCACCACAAGTAACACCTGTAACGCAAAGCTCAGGAAAAACAACCAAATCCACACCAAGCTTATCAGCTTGATTAATCAGTTTGATTATCTCAGCAGCATTGTTATCACAATTAGCTGGAATTATTTCAGATGTTGCTGCAGCTACCTTAATAAAACCGTCTTTCATAGACGCCTCAATTATTCTTTATTAAATTCTTCAGGCACGGTTAACTTGGAAAACCCGAGTGCTTTTTCAACAGGTAAGGAAAAAACTAGACCTTTATGTTCTTCATCTTCATTGTCATTGGCTTGATTAATAATAGCCTGCATAATAGCAGCCTTTTTTTCTTGAGATGTTACAATCAAAAGCAGTTCTTTTTCGGCATGCAAAGCAATTCCAAAAAACTTTGCCATATCCTCTTTAATTGTTCCCCTGCCTGTCAAAATTGTGCCGCCTGTAGCACCTGCTTTTTTGGCAGCCGCCATAGCGTCATCTGCGTAACCTCTATTAACAATACTAACAACTAAATTTAGCTGTGACATTTTAATACCCCTTTTGTGAATTTTTAATAAATTGTTTGAATGTATCCAATCCGCCAATACTGTTAATTGGAACAGTAAAAGCAACACCGTTAGTAGGATTTTCTATCTTAAAATCATCTTTTAGGATAGTAAAGACATCATCAATAAGCTCTTCTTTTATTATACTACAAACAACATCTTTTTCAGTCTCTCCAAATCCTAAGTATTCTAAGATTTCACTATTAGCAGTACCACGGCCCAAAAAGATAACATGGAAATTCATTCCTCTATCATCTAATAAATCTGTTATTTTTGACCCTTTATTACGGTCAACAATAATAAACAGCATATGAAGTTTAGATTTTGCTTCCATTATTAATCTCCGCTTTCAATAATTTGATTATCAATTTCTTGTATTTTTTCCTTTTATTGATTTTATTAGCTGTTAAACCTTGTTTTTATTAATCTTGTAATTCAACAATAGTAGTGTCAGCTTTTTTAACTTTTTCATGTTTTTTCTTAGAAGATTTGATCTTATAAATCAAACCCATAATTTGTATTGCTATAATCGGCATCATTGCAACCAAGGCTACTGCCCCAAAAGAATTAACTAATGAGCCAGGTCCGTCAAACAGATAAGAGCCCATTGCTAAAGGGACTATAAAGGTAGATGCCATAACGCCTGTTGCCACACTTCCTGAATCAAAGGCTATAGCTGTAAATACTTCGGGAACAAAAAATGAAAGCACATTAGCAATAATATATCCAGGCACCAAAAAGTACAAAATATTTATATGATATAATGCCCTTACCATAGTCAAAGCAACTGCAGACCCTACACCGATAGTAAGACTAAAAAATATCATAGAATTAGGTATAGCACCGCCTGTTATTTGCTCGACTTGTTTTTTCAGCACATGTACAGCAGGCTCGGCAATTATTATTAGAACGCCTATCAAAAAGCCTATAGGTATTAGTATCCAACTATAACTTAACGATGTTAAATGTTTGCCAAAATATTGACCTAAAGGAACAAAACCAATATTAGTACCAGTTAAAAATAAAGTTATTCCTATATATAGATAAATTAGACCTATAATTAATTTTTTGGCATATCTAAAAGAAATATCACGATGAATTAATTGAAACACCAAAAATAAAATTATGACAGGACTTATTGCAATAGCAACATCAATCATGTATTGCGGTAACGCTTTGATAAAAAGCGAAGGAATTTGTGACATTTCCACACTTACATAATCTTCAACAACAATTAAACTGTCTCCTGCTTTTGAAAATAGACCAAAAACCAATACCGCAAAAATCGACCCTAATGGTGCAATTCCGACCAGACCAAAACTATCGCTTTCAGTAGTCTTACTGCTTCTTATTGCAGCTATGCCTGCTCCAAACGTCATTATAAACGGTACTGCTATCGGTCCTGTTGCAGCACCTGCAGAATCAAAAGCTATCGAAACAAAGCTGTTCTGATTATTAATAATAACTATAGCTATAATTATAAAGTAAGTTATAGAAAAGATATATTTGGCTTTTATCTTAAAAAGCGTTCTTAATATTCCTAAAACAAAAAATACTCCAATTCCTAATCCAACCACTAAGATAAATAGATTATTGTCTACTTTGGGTATTTGTTCAGCATAAACATGAAGATTAGGCTCAGCTATAACTATAAACGCTCCGATAAAAAAGCTTATTATAATTATAAACCAGATGTTTTTGGACTTGCCTACATTTTTACCTAACATCTGACCTATAGGTATCATTGCATTGTCCGTTCCCAAAGAGAACAAAAAGATGCCAAGCATCAAAAGCATCAATCCCACAAAAAATAGAACAAATAGGTCCCAAGGCATATCGGGTAAAAATATAAATCTAACTAAGACAATTATTACCGCGATAGGTAAGCAGGAAAAAAGTGTTTCTTTAATTTTCGGCAGGATTGTTTTTCTCATTAATACTCCTATATATAATATAATCAAAATGTTATTAAAATAATTTACTTTATTATACTTTAATAAAGTAAAAAGTCAAAATGAATAATCAAAAACTATAATTAGATTAATGATAAGACTTTTCTAAAGAAAATAAATATGTTTTATATTTGTGTAAATTGCCTTTATAGATGATTTTATTAGATAATACATCTAAAAAAGTTTGAGGGCGTACTGCACCTATAGGTATTTTCAAATCTAAAACATTGTTAGAATGTAAAATATAATAAACAAATTCAGAACATGCAAAACGGTATTTATTACGCCTTACTGATGAGAACAAATGGTTATACAAGGTTCTGTAATTATATTTATATTTCTTTTTATTGGCAACAAAATGTTCAAGGCTTTTTTTTACATTATCATACTGTTCTTGAGTTGCATCTAATTCTAAGACAGCGCACGGAACAAAAGGTGAGAACATATAGACACCGTAATTAATCCGCTCTTCTGTAAAACCGCCCAAAAAAGGATTGTTTATTCTTTTTCTGCCAAAACTATACATTTTATCCAAATTTTTATCTAAGGATATAGCTGAATGGGTATATTTATCGCCCATAAAAAGTGCTATTATTCTTGAAAAGACTGATGATGTTTTGGTCAATAATATATATATATGTTTTTTTTCTTCTGAATTTATATTCATTAAATACCTAATTATTATACTGTAATCTTAATAATAATATCTTATATTATTTATACGGTCAAATGTTCTATATGATATGATAACATTTTTTTGATTTAATGCAATATTTTAAACCAAAATTCTCATAATATATTTGGAGTATTTGGAGGCAAAATTTTGAGAAGGTTAAGTAAAATAAGAAAGTATATTTCAAAACAAGTAAAGTTAGCCAGAAAGAACCGCGGCGTTATAGAATAATCTAATTATGATTATTTCTTAATATTATCGCCAATACTATTATAAAAAACTAAGGAATTAAAATGGAAGAACTCAAATCAATTTGGCATAATTATAGCTATCCAGAGTATCAAAAATTAGATACTGATATAGATACTGACACCTTGATAATAGGCGGCGGTCTTTCAGGAATATCCGCTGCATATTACTTAAGCAATCATGGCATAAAAACCGTTGTTATTGAAGCCAACAAGATAGGCAGCGGAACTACAAAAAACACAACAGCGCATATTACCGCACAGCATGACGCAACTTATGACCGATATGTCAATCAATTCGGGCAGATTAAGGCATCAATAATAGCTAAAGCCAATCAAGAAGCCATTAATGAAATCGAAAATATCGTCAAAACAGAAAAAATTGACTGTAATTTTGAACGGATAGATTCTTACCTTTTTACAAAAAATCCTGAAAACAGCATAAAACTTAGAAGAGAATACTATGCTTTAAAAAACACTGCAATAACTGCTTTTTTAACAACTCAAACAGGTCTTGTTCCCTTTGAATATGAGCTTGCTCTTGGTTTTGAAAATCAGGCTACATTTCATCCAATGAAATATCTGCATGGATTGGCTCAATGCTGTTGCAATAACAAAGTTAAAATATATGAAGATACAAAAGCTATGGAAATAAAAGAAGGGCATGTTTTAACTAATGGCGGACATAAAATTACAGCATCCAATATAGTTGTTGCAACTAATTTTCCTATTATCAATTTTCCTGGATTATATTTTATACGGGTATATCAGCATAGGTCATATAATGCTGCATATAAAAATTCTAATCATATAAGCGGTATGTGGAATTGTATTGACGAGAACGGATATACTTACAGAAATTATGAAGATTCAGTTATTGTCAGCGGACAAAGTCATCAATGCGGCTATGAAACTGATGTTTTTCATTATCATAATCTAAAAAATCATGCACAAAAAGTATTTCCTCAAGGCGAAGAAATGACAAGATGGTCAGCACAAGACTGTATAACGCCTGACAATCTTTCCTTAGTAGGATATTATTCCAAGAAAAAACAACATCTTTATGTAATGACAGGTTTCAATAAATGGGGAATGACCTCAACAAATATAGCGGGTAGAATTATTGCAGACCTTGTAGCAGGCAAAAATAATGCTTACAGTGAAATTTATTCACCTTCTAGAAAGATGTCCATAAGCGTTATAGGGAAAGCTGCTTGGAGCAATGTAAAGATGGTGGGAAGTCTTATAGGCGGATTAAACCATTTGTCTAATCCTGTCTGCACTCATTTAAAATGCCGTACAAAATATAATCCAGAAGAGCAGACATGGGATTGTCCTTGCCACGGCTCAAGATTTGATAAATTGGGCAACGTAATCAACTCCCCTGCTATTAAAAGACTGGATGACAATCAAACTCAACCAAAAGCCTAATTAGATAAAGAATTCTGTTATTATGCTATTCATAACTCCCATATATGAGGATACAATCTTCAAGTTGTTAGGAGTTATTTCTATTACTTTTAGCTTTGATAACTTTTCTAATTGCTTAAAATATTTTTCTTTAAAATCAAATCCAAACTGCTTTTTATAATCGTTCAAATCAATTCCTTCATCCATTCTTAAAGAAAGCATTATATATTCTTCTTCAATTTGTCTTTGATCCAAAACCAAAACTTCTTTTTTACCTAAAATATAATCAACCATATTATCAGAATTGGCATAACGAATATTATTAACAAGAGAATGTGCACCCAGTCCAAAACCAATATAATCCTGCCTTTTCCAATATTTAATATTATGTTTGCTCTCATATCCCAGTTTGGAAAAGTTGCTTATTTCGTATCTATTAAAACCTTTATCTTTTAACATAAGAAAAGCCACATCGTACATATTAGCTGACAATTCTTCATCAACAGAAATGTTCTGCCAAGGCGTATTTTCTTCTGTTTTTAAGCCGTACATAGAAATATGCTTGATAATATCATAATTAAATATTTCATTTAAAGTGTTTTGGACATCTTGAATTTTTTGCTTGGGAAGTCCAAGCATTATATCACAATTAACATTATCAAATCCAAATTTTTGGCAATTATCTAACGCTTTGATAAAGTCATCAAAATTATGCGCTCTTTTCGCTAACTTCAATAGCTCATTAGAAGCGCTTTGAAGGCCTATGCTTATTCGGTTAATTTTACTTTCTTTGTATTCATCTAGTTTAGCTTGTGTAAGTGATTCGGGATTACATTCAATTGATATTTCGTTTGGCTCAAAATAAAAGTTATCCTTTAAGACATTAATAATGCTCTTTATTCCGCCTTGATATAAAAAAGAAGGCGTGCCTCCTCCAAAATAAACTGTGTCAGCACGCATAATATTATTTTTTGAAAATGCTTTTATTTCATTAATAAGTTGTTTTACATATTCTTTTTGAGCATTAACATCCGCATAAAAAGAATTAAAGGCACAATAATTGCATTTTGAACGGCAAAACGGTATATGAATATAAACGGCAATTTCTTTCATTTATCAAGCTTGAGTATGCTCATAAACGCTTCACTTGGTATTTCTACGCTGCCAAATTGACGCATACGCTTTTTGCCTTCTTTTTGTTTTTCCAATAACTTTCTTTTTCTGCTGATATCTCCGCCATAACACTTTGCCAAAACATCTTTTCTTACAGCCTTGACGGTTTCTCTGGCTATAATTTTGCCGCCAATTGCGGCTTGAATTGGAATTTCAAACATCTGTCTTGGAATTACATCTTTTAGTTTTTCTGCAATAATTCTACCCCTTGCGTAAGCCTTTTCTCTGTGGATAATAATACTTAATGCATCGCAAATTTCATTGTTAAGCATGATGTCCATCTTGACTAGGTCCGAAGCTTTTTTCCCTTTTATTTCATAATCAAGGCTTGCATATCCTCGTGTTCTT
>CALAYY010000207.1 GCA_937895465.1 uncultured Clostridia bacterium
TAGAGCTACCCGTAGGTGTTAAAAATTCTATGAACGGCAGTATGCAGGTTTTGATTAATTCTATATATGCTACTCAGATTTCAAATGAATTTAAATATCATCATTATCAAGTACAAACTGAGGGCAATCCTTATGCTCATGCTATTTTAAGAGGCTCTGTTGACACCAATGGAGTCAATATTTCTAATTATCATTATGAAGATGTAATAAAGTTTTCTATATTATATGAAAAAACAGGCTTGAAAAACCCTGCAATAATCATTGATACCAATCATTCAAATTCGGGAAAGGATGCAATTCAGCAGATCAGAATTGTCAACGAAGTATTAAACAATAAAAAGCACTGCCCTGATTTTGCAAAATATTTTAAAGGTTTTTTAATTGAAAGTTATCTTTTGGATGGAGCTCAGGATATTCATGGCAAAGATTTTGGTAAATCCATAACTGATTCGTGTCTCGGATGGAACAAAACAGAAAAGCTCATCTTGCAAATGGCGGATAAATTATGAGAATAAGCTATCTTGGACCTGTCAACAGCTATTCATATTTGGCTGCCAAAAAAATAATGTCAAATGATGATATTTTGATAGAATATCCTACATTTATTGATGCGGCATTAGCAGTAAGCAATGATACCGATATGGCTGTTTTGCCTATAGAAAATTCATTGGAAGGTGCAGTAGGGAATACTCTGGATATCTTGGCATGGGAATGTGAACTCTTTATTACAAAAGAAATATCACTTGAAATCAATCACAAACTCATTATGAGAAAATCAGGTGATTTTAATAAAATCAACAAGATTATAACTCATTCACAAGCATATGGACAATGCAGAAAATTTCTTGCAAGCCGTTATCCTAATGCTGAGGTTATATATACTTCTTCAACATCTAAGGCAGTTGAGTGTCTTTTTGACGATTATACTGCGGCTATTGCAGGGGTACATAATCTAAATTCTGATTTAAAGGCTTTAGACGGCATTATTCAAAACGATAGATATAACATTACAAGATTTGTAGCACTAAAAAAAGCACCTGTTATTAGCCCTGACGATCAAAAAATCTCAATTATCTTTGATGCGGAGAATAAGCCTGGGGGACTACTAAAAATATTAAATATCCTTAACAAACATAATCTTAGCATGACTAAGATTGAATCCAGACCGTATAAAGGGCAGTTTGGCAGCTACATATTTTTTGTTGATTTTCTTGGAAATATACAGTCTGATAATGTCAACACAGCATTATCATTAATTAAAGAATCAACAACCTTTTTTAAGTATCTTGGAAATTATTAGTTCAAAAAAATATCAGGCACAAAATTATTGTCATTATTAACATAACAAAAGACTGTACAGTTTTGGACAAAAAATAAAAACCTACTTTAACACCTGAGCTTATTAAAAAAGTTAAGTTTTGCATGTGGATTGACAGTCCTCCCCATGATATCAAAAATCCGCAGAATACTGTGTTAAGAACAAGGTTTTGATTGTCTTGACATAAATAAATGCAGCCGTTAGTTACTTCTATAATTCCTCGTGTAATGCCTACAGAATAACTTTGATTTATGCCAAATAATTTGAGTATCATTTCAAAAAACTGTTTTAGGGGATACATTATATAAGCATCATTTAGCATATCAGATAGCATATAAAAGATACTTATAAAACCGCCTACTATTAAGACGCTTATAACTGAATTATAAATTGATTCAGATAATATATTATCGGCAGATTGTTTAATTATAGATTTATTAGGTTTTTTCTCAAATCCTTTTGATTTGTAATTTCTAAACATCAACCCGTTAAGTATATTAGATATTAATTGAGCTAAGAACAAAATTAATCCTGCTTTATAAGACCCTAATAAACCAACTCCTATACTGCCCAAAATATACATTGGACTGGCAGATGAGCAAAAGGTAGAAATCCTTGAACTTTCTTTATCATCAATCAAGCCTTTATTATAAAAGTCTGATATTAACTTAGAGCCTATAGGATAACCGCTTACTGTACTCATGAAAAAGATATAAGATGAAATCCCGCTTGTCTTAAATAATCTTGATGTAATGCCTGAAAATATAACAGATAACTTCTGTGCCATACCTAATTCTATTAACAAAAGAGAAAAGAAAAGAAAAGGAAAAACAGCAGGGATAACCATAGTAGCCCAGACGATAAGCCCGTTTGAAAAGGATTTTATATACTTATTTGGATTAAATAAAAATAGGATAATTATTAGGCATATTAGGGCAACAAAAATTATCCTTTTTTTAAAAAAAGTCTTTTTCTTGGCTTTACTTTTAATACTTGTTGATATCATATTTCTTTTTTGCTAAAATTATTATATATAATATTATGTAAAGGCATTTCTTAATATGTTTAATAAAAAATTAGGATTAGTTTTAGGAGCAGGCGGTTCAAGAGGATTTTGCCATATCGGCGTTTTAAAAGTCCTTGAAGAATTTAATATAAAACCTGACATAATTGTAGGTTCTTCTATGGGAGCGGTTGTAGGAGGATTCTATTCTGCCGGAATTACATTGGATGAAATGACTATAATTTCAAAGAAAATTAATCAATCTACCGTAATGGATTTTGACTTTTTACCTGGAAAGAAACTTGGGATTGCCAATGGCAACAGAATAAAAGCTATTTTTTTAAAATATCTAAAAGATACAAAAATTGAAGACCTTAATATAAAATTTGGCTCGGTCGCTACCGATTTGATAAATGGCGAATCTGTACTTATTACTAAAGGAGAGCTTTGGAAAGCGATGCGGGCAAGTATGTCTATTCCTTTTGTGTTTAAGCCTTTTAAATATGAAGACAGGCTTTTTATTGACGGATGTGTCCAATATAGACTTCCTATTCCGCAGGCGTACAAAATGGGCGCTGATATTGTTATAGCAATAGATGCTTTGGGGGCTTATAGAAAAGGCGAAAAGCCCACAGGTTTGATTAATCTAATAGAAAAGACATATTCTTTAATGGATTGGGAGAACACCAAACGAATTAATCACCGTTGCGACCTATTGCTTATGCCTGATATGAAAAATAAAAATGAATATATTTTTAAAAATAATGATGCAGCAATTATGGCAGGGGAAGAGTGTGCAAGGGAAAATATCAGACACATATTAAAACTGTTAGAGCATCGTAAAAAGGACAAAAAATCAAAAAACATAATTAAATAATTTATAAAAGTATTATTAAATAGAATAATTTACTTGACAATATAAGATCATTATCATATATTTATATTGTTATACGAAACTAACATCCACATGGATGTTTTTAAAAAATAAATATGTTAGTTTTGTCTAACTTTATTATAGTTCTAAAGGAGTAATCATGACATTAAAAGAACTTAAAATTGGAAGATATGGCACGGTTGAAAAGGTTACGGCGCAGGGGATGTTAAGAAGACGCCTGTTTGATTTGGGTATTACTCCAGGTACGGAAATATATCTTAGAAAAGTTGCTCCGCTTGGAGATCCGCTTGAGATTACGCTTAGAGGTTATGAGCTTAGCATCAGAAAATCTGAAGCAGATAATATTATTATCAAAACAATTTAAAGGAGCTTGTATGGATTTTAGATTTGCTTTAGCAGGCAATCCCAACAGCGGAAAAACCACATTATTTAATGCGCTTACTGGCAATAATGCTCATGTAGGAAATTGGCCTGGTGTTACTGTAGAGAAAAAAGAAGGCGTTTGTAAAAGGCAAGTGTTAGGCAAGACTATCACTTTAACAGACTTACCGGGTATATATTCGACATCTCCATATTCACCCGAAGAAATTGTTGCACGTAATTATATAATCAATGATAAGCCTGATGCAATTATCAATATTGTAGATGCAACCAATATCGTACGCAATCTCTATCTTACAACAGAATTGATTGAAACTGATATCCCAGTAGTAATTGCACTTAATTTTATTGATGTCTTAGAAAAGGACAAGATTGAATTTGATGTAACAGTGCTGGAAAAAGCATTAGGAATAAAGGTCATACCAATTTCAGCTCACAAAAAAAAGGGCTTGGATGAATTAATGAAAACGGCTTTAGAAGCTGCTTTAACAAATTCTTCAAGCAATTCTATATTGTTTAAGTCTTCTATAGGGGTACAAATACAGCAAGTTAAAGATGCTTTAAAGTCTTTTGATGTATTTAGTTCTTCTTATTTTGCTGTAAAGCTTTTAGAAGGGGACAAGATGCTTGAGGATAGTTTGAATCTTAATGATGAAATAAAGCAGCATATAAATCAAACAAGGACATCATTAACAACAGACGGTATTGACATTGAGGCGTTTATTGCAGATTTTAGATACGATTATATATCAAAATATTGTGATAAAGCTATTAAGAAAACTAAAAAATTAAACGAACTATCCAAATCACATAAGGCTGACAACATTCTTACACATAAAGTTTTTGGACTTCCTATATTTTTTGCTATTATGTTTGTTATGTTCTTTTTGGTTTTTGGTAAGATTGAAATCGCAGGTATGACTATAATGATGCCTGGTGTATTGTTTGCAACTGGTATAGAATTTTTGATAGGAAAAATAGGTGAATGGCTTTCGCAATTTTTAACATTTGCTAATGCATCTGATTGGTCGGCAGGGCTTGTAATTGATGGTATTTATGGCGGTGTGGGTGCAGTATTTGGCTTTTTGCCTTACATTTTAATAATGTATCTGTTAATTTCCATATTAGAAGCAACCGGCTATATGTCAAGAGCTGCCTTTGTTATGGACAGGGCGTTTAGAAAAGTTGGGCTTAGCGGAAAATCTTTTGTTCCTATGTTAATGGGTTTTGGATGCAGTGTGCCTGCAATAATGGGCGCCAGAACTTTGGAAAATGAAAATGAACGAAAACTTACAATTATGGTCACGCCGTTTATGTCTTGCGGAGCAAAGCTTCCTATATGGTTGTTTATGACTGCTGCATTTTTTGAAGGAATAACTGCAACTTTAGTTATTTTTGGTATATATGTATTAGGAATAATTATGGCTGTAATTACTGGTTTGATATTTAAAAAATTTATATTCAAAAAACAGTCATCACCGTTTATTATGGAAATGCCTGCCTATCGTGCACCAGATATAAAAACATTGCTAAGAATACTTTTTGATAAGTTCAAAAGCTTTGTAAAAAGGGCTGGAACAGTTATTTTAATCTCATCTATTATTATCTGGGTATTACAGACATTCAATTTCTCATTTAAAATGGTTAAAAATCCTAATGACAGTATGATGGCAGCCATTGGAGGTGTTGTAGCTTATATCTTTAGGCCTATGGGATTTGGGGCTTGGCAGGCAGCTTTTGCGATACTTACAGGTTTTATTGCCAAAGAGGTTGTCGTAACTACATTCGGGACTTTGGCGGGAGTAGGTGATCCATTAGAAAATCAAGGTCTTATGGAACAGGTTAAAGCCTGGATAGTTAGTGCTGGAATTTTTGTTTCACCGCTTGCAGCATTTTGCTTTATGGTTTTCAATCTTCTTGCTCCGCCTTGTCTGGCGGCAATGGGAACTATATCCCAAGAAGTTAAATCAAAAAAATGGACTGCAATTATTCTGTTATATCAATTAGGGATTGCATATTTTATATCGTTTCTTATATACGGAATAGGAAGTCTTATAATGATGATATTATAAATCGTAATTAGCATAATATATTAAAAGGAGTTTTGATATGACGCCAGCAGATATTGTAATACTTATATTAGTTTTGCTTGCAACTATAGGTATAATTATATATTTGGTTTTAAATAAAATAAAAAATAAAAAATTGGGAATAAGGAGTTGCCCAGGATGTAATGCATGCAAATATCCAAAAAAGCAGAACAATAAAAAATGATAACTTTAAAAGAGAGTACATAATGTACTCTCTTTTGTGCTTTTAATAAGTTTTATTAATTAGTTTTTTGTGCTTTTTAAAGTGGACCAAAGGAATACGGCAATTTGAACAGGTACACCAAGGATAAATACCAACCAAAAATTATATTTTATAAATTGTATATAAATACTGGCAAGAGCTGTCCAGACCATAACGGATATAAGCAAAAACGTATTTTTGCGGTTTCCCCATATACTGTTAAAAATTATTGCAACTATTAATGAAACGGGTACAGCCCAAATAAATACTTGCCAAAAAATATAGTTTAGATACAAATTAGAATAAACGAATAGTATAGTAGCCAAAAACCAAATTAAAGAAATAGCAAGTAAGGCGATACTTAATTTATTGCCTCTTTCTTTTTTTGTCATAAGTTTGGTTTTATCCTGCATTGAGCCTTCATGTATCAAGTATTCAAAAGATACGCCATACATATCGGCAATCTTACACAAAACATCAATATCAGGTAATGTTTCACCGTGTTCCCATCTTGAAATTGCTTTGTCCGAATAATTAAGTCGTTCAGCTAATTCCATTTGAGTTAATTTGTTTATTTTTCTCAATTCCGTAAGGTTTTGAGCAATTATTTGCTTTACAGGTTTCATTTGAGAGTATTATATACGATTTCTTAATAGAAATCAATCAAATTCTCTAAATTCTACTTTTTGTGGAGTTGGATTTTCAGGGTGAATTATAATAGAATGAACTCTCACTTTCTGAATTTGAAGTGTATAGTTTTTATTTTGAAATTATCTTGACTATTGCTATTGAATAAATATACAATTAGCTTGTCTTTATTATATATTTTTATTTATTGGAGAATTTTAAAAAATGGTAAAAACAGCTTTAGACATTTCATTATATGTATTTCTAGCTATATGCTCACTGTTAATTATTTTTTATATCCCCAGATTAAAGGGTTGGTTTGCATCTTTTAAAAAGCAAAAAAGATTAATTAATGATAAGAAAAACAATATTGCAGTAATTATACCTGCTAGAAATGAAAGCAAGGTAATAGGTGATTTGCTAGATTGCTTAACTCGCCAAACATATCCCAAAGAACATTTTGGAGTGCATGTTATAGTTAAGGAAAGCAATGACCCTACTATAGAAATTGCAAAACAAACAAAAGCATCAGTTCATATTGCAAGCAATCAAACTTGCAAGGGAGATGCTTTGGATTTTTGTCTTAAAGAAATTCTTAATACTAATCCTGAACAGTATGATGCATATGTAATTGTAGATGCTGATTGTATGCTAGACAGTAAGTTCTTAGAAGAAATGAATAATGCAATGACTAGCGGAAAACAAGTCATTCAGGCCAAAAAGATCGTCAAGAATTATCATATAAAAGATAAGAAAGCCAACAGCATTTCAGCAAGCTGCAACGGTCTGATTTGGACTATAATTGACGATATGGGCAATCGATATAAGTCAGATAAAAATATTACAGGAATGACTATTGGAACAGGTCTAATGCTCAGAAGTGACGTTGTTAAGATGCTTGGAGGCTGGCCTTATAGACAGACACTTACAGAAGACATAGAATTTATGTTTGACTGTATGGTAAAAAAGATAAGTACGTTTTATTATTCTTATGCAATTATGTATATGGAAGAAGCAACTAGCCTAAAAGTTACTAACAAAAGAAGAAGAAGATGGCTTACAGGTGTTGTTGACAGCAAAAGAATTTATGCCAAGCAAGTTAAAAATTCTGCAACAACCAAAGAAGACAAGCGCAATAAATATTATGTCTTGGCATTATGGCCAGTATTCTATTATGTAGGTGCTTGTGTATTTTTCTCAATTATGCAATTTGGTTTTTCTATAGCCTTATTTATATTGGGAGAGTCATTATGGATAAAAGCACTGTTATATAGTATAATAGGCGTTGGAATTATATATATATCTTTTTTGATATTGACACTTTTCTGTCTCATTATAGAAAGAAAAAATATGCCGATTTCTTTGTTTAGAAGAATTATACTGCTGTTTGTTCATCCTGTTTTTTACATGGGATATATTCCTATCATTGCAAGAGCATTGTTTTTCTCTAACAATAAAGGCTGGGAAGTCATTGAAAGAATTGATTTTAAGATGGATAATGAAGCACAGGTTGAACCGCTATCAGACGATGAAGGAGAGTTGGCATGCCTGCCGCAAGATTAGACGTTTTAGAAAAAATTAAAGAATTAGAAAAAAAAGAAGAATTTGATCAACATCTAAACCCGATTGATTATGATATTGTATTGCCTATTGATAACTTTAATTATATAAAAAGAGGTTTTGAAAAGCTAAAGATTTTTTTTCAAAACACCTTTATAGTAAAGCCTTATACTTTTTATCTTAATCACAAAGTTACTAAGACCAAAGTGTTTGGCAGAAAAAATCTTAAGGGTATAAAATCCGCAATAGTTACATGCAACCATGTGTTTATGTTTGATTGTCTTGTAGCCAAACACGGACTCAGAGGTCATAAGTTAAGAATTACCGCTGCTGATTTTAATAACCGAAAAGGATTTTTGGGAGAAATGATGCGCGCAGGCGGACTAATGCCTTTCAGTCCAAAATATGAGAATATGAAAAGATTTAATCATGCCATGGATTATTTTCTTAAAAAAAATCATTATGTCATGTTTTATCCCGAGCAGGCAATGTGGTATATGTATGACAAACCCCGTCCATATAAAAACGGAGCATTTCATTATGCGGTAAAACATGATGTTCCTATTATTCCTATGTTTATTACTTATAGAAACTCTGGTAAATTTGATAAGAATGGAATGGAAGATAAATATTTTACATTGCATATTATGGAGCCGATATTTTCTGATACTAAGTTAAATAATAAAGAAAATGTTAACTATATGAGAGAAAAAAATTATGAAATGTGCTGTAAAAAATATTTTGAGGTATATGGAAAAAAGCCTGAATATCAGACCATAGAGTACAAAGGAGAAATATAAATGGTAATTTATCTTTCAATAATATTTTTAAGTATAATATTTATTTCTGTTATGAATATCATTTTTACTATGTCAATGTTTAATTTAAGTGCTCCATATATATTTTTTATTGTATTTATAAGTGCTGTAATTAATTTTATTATAGATGCGATTGTGGCACTTGTTATACATAAACTGCCAAAAAAATGGTTTAATCCTTATAACAGTATTTATAAAGTATGGGGATTTGAGAGAAAATTTTATGAAAATATAGGCATAAAAAGATGGAAGGACAGAGTTCCTGAAATGGGTCAATTATGTAATTTCAAAAAAGATAAAATCGCAAGCATTAATGATAATGAATATATCTACAAGTTTTTAGAAGAAACTTGTTATGCCGAAGTATTGCATTTTCTTTCCGCAATATTAGGGTTTGCTGTGATTTTTGTTTTTCCTATGAAATATATGTTATATTTTACTTTACCTGTAGCATTGGTTAATTGTTTTTTGCAGGTGTTGCCAATATTTATTCAAAGATATACACGCCCAAAGCTTATAAAACTATATGAAAGAAATCTAAGAAACGCTTTGGTGTCAAACTGTTAATATTATCAAAATAATAAATACGCAAGGGTTTGCTGATAAAGTCGGTAAACCTTTTTTCTTTTGATAGTGATTGACTTTATATTAAAATAATTTTATTATAACTAAAAGAGGTGCGTATGAATAAAACTGCATTAATCACAGGTGCAAGCAGCGGAATAGGTTATGAGCTTAGCCAAATATTTGCTATGGAAGGTTATAATCTAGTTTTGACCGCTCGAAATACGGATAAACTTAATGAATTAAAAAACAACCTTGAAAATCAATATAATGTTCAAGTTTCTATCATAACAAAAGATTTAGCTTTGCCTGATTCATCTAATGAAATATATAATGAGGTTGTTAATAAAGATATTATTATTGATGTTTTGGTTAATAACGCAGGGCTGGGGGACTTTGGATTATTTCATGAATCTGATATAGATAAAGTAAATAACATTATAGAATTAAATATTAACTCATTGACAAAAATGACTAGACTATTTTTACCTGATATGCTTAAAAGAAAAGATGGAAAGATTTTAAATATAGCATCGTTAGGAAGTTTTCAGCCAGGCCCCTTGATGGCGGTATATTACGCGTCTAAGGCTTATGTGTTATCTTTCTCTGAAGCTGTTTCAAGAGAGCTAAAAAATACAGGTGTTACAGTCACTGCTGTCTGTCCAGGTCCAACTAATACAGAATTTAATAAAAAAGCTAATTTTGGAACATCAGGCTTTATTTTTAATAAACATTCTGCAAGCGCAAAAAGTGTAGCTGTTTTTTCATACAAAAAAATGAAAAAAGGCAAAGCTGTAGCAGTACCTGGTTTTTTTAATAAAATTGCGTCTGTAGGTGTAAGATTGCTTCCAAAGAGAATTGTAAGAAATATGGTTTATTGGCTTCAAAAGAAGAGGTCAAAATAGACAAATCTTGACTTTTTTTAACGGTTATATTATTATATCTACATAATGAATAAGAGTATAGAAAAAAAAATATCTCCATCTTTGGAAGATTATCTTGAAGCTATATATAATCTTAGAAGACTTAATAACAGTGTAAGAGTTACCGACATTGCCATAGAATTGGGGATAGCAAAACCAAGTGTAAATAACGCAATTGCTTTATTAAAAGATAAAGGTTTTGTTAATCAAGAAAAGTATGGTCTAGTAGAACTTACATCTACTGGCGAGCAAAGAGCAGAATATGTATTGACCAAACACACTAATATTAAGGCATTTTTGATAAAAGTACTTGGAGTGGATGAAGTAACCGCAGAGGTAGAAGCTTGCAAGATAGAACATGTAATTAGTGATGATACTGTACTCAAAATGAATATATTATTAAATAAACTAGCTGATCGTTAAAAAAACAAAACAGCAATTTAATTATATGGATTGTTGTTTCATAATGTAGGAATTATCGCCAAAAAACAAAGATGAAGTTTTGACATTTGGCAGTAACTCCTCTTTTTATGTCTTTTTTTAAGTTAATTGCTATAATAAGAACAGTACTAAAAACTATACTTTATAGTGGACTCCTATAGACTTTTTTGCTAAAATACAATAAAGAGGTATAATATAAATGGCATCCAACAAATTCAAATCTCCTCAGGCAGATAAGCTTTTTGAAGCAATATTATCATTGCAATCTATTGATGAATGTTATGATTTATTTGAAGATTTGTGTACTGTTGCAGAGATTCATGCAATGATACAAAGATTTGAAATAGCCCTTATGCTGGATGAGGGCAAAATTTATACTACAATAACGGACGAAACAGGAGCAAGTGCCGCAACTATCAGCCGTGTACATAAATGTTTGAACTATGGGGAAAATGGATACAAAAGAGCAATACAAAGGCTTAAAGGCAAGTAAGCTGTGGATTGGTCAATACTTAATAGCGAACAAAGAAAAGCGGCGCAATGTACAAAAGGAGCTATTCTTGTCACTGCAGGAGCAG
This sequence comes from uncultured Clostridia bacterium, assembly GCA_937895465.1. GTDB lineage: Bacteria > Bacillota > Clostridia > Christensenellales > DUVY01 > DUVY01. Next base: position 11,401 of record CALAYY010000207.1, read on the forward strand.
GAAGCGGCAAGACACGGCTTTTAACCTATAGAATAGCAAACATCATAGAACAAGGGATTAACCCTTATAATATATTGGCTATAACCTTTACCAATAAGGCAGCCAATGAAATGAAAACTAGGCTTACTAATCTAATATCAGACACAAAATATATGTGGGTAATGACCTTTCATGCTTTGTGCACTCGTATTTTGAGAGAAAACATAGATAAGCTTGATGGATATAATAAAAACTTTTCTATCTATGATGATGGCGAGCAAAACAGAGTTATAAAAAATATTTTAAAAGATAAAGATATCGATCCTGATAAATATTTTAAAACCATAAAATATCTTATTTCCGAATCAAAAAATAATGGTCTTAGCTTAGAAGACTTCTCATTGGAATATAGAGATGTCAATAATTTTGAATTAATTTTTGAAGTGTATGAAGCTTATGAAAATCATCTCAAAAAGAATAACGCATTGGACTTTGACGACCTTCTGATAAAGACAAGGACATTACTTTTAACAAAAGCAGATGTTTTGGAGCATTATTCTAGGCGTTTTGAGTATATCAGTGTTGATGAGTTTCAGGACACCAATAAAATTCAATACGAATTAGTCAAACTTTTGGGTAGTTTTCACAAAAACATATTTATAGTAGGTGATGAGGACCAGAGTATCTATGGGTGGCGTGGTGCTAATATTAGCAATATTAAGGACTTTATAAAAGATTATGATGCCATAGTATTCAAATTGGAGCAAAATTATCGTTCAACAAAAAAGATATTAAATGCAGCCAATAATCTAATATCATATAACACCAATAGAATAACCAAAAACCTCTGGACAGAAAATGAAGACGGGGTAAGAATAGAAAAGTACATTGCCTTTAACGAAAGCGAAGAAGGCGAGTATGTTGCAAGCACTATCAAGAGTCTTGTTGATTATGCCGGCTATAAATATAACGATATTGCCGTATTGGTAAGGCTTAACGCATTAACTAGAAATTTTGAAGAAAAGTTAATGAATTATAATATTCCTTATGATGTTTATGGCACTATTAAGTTTTATGGCAGAAAAGAAATTAAAGATATCTTGGCATATCTTACCGCAATAGCCAATCCTGATGATAACGGTGCAATCTTAAGAATAATTAATTTCCCCAAACGTGGTATAGGTGACAGCACTGTAAAACAGCTTCAAAACTATTGTGCTGTCAAAGATATAAGTATGCGGAATGCTTTGATTGACCTTAATAATCAAGACTTACCTAATCAATTAATTAATAAGCTAAAACCCTTTGGAGAATTGTTGAAAAAAATCATTGATTTTTATAACGAAAATGGGCTTCAAAAGACTGCTGAATTTGTCGTTGAACAGACAGGAATATGGCAGTTATATAGTGATGACAACGAAGAAAATTATAACCGAAGGCTTAATATCAACGAGCTGCTTAATTCCATTGCAAAGTTTGTTGAAGAAAACGAAAGTAATGATTTGAGTGAATATTTGATTTCTATCAGCTTGCAATCAGATATAGATACTTATGAAGAAGAAAATAATAAGGTTACCTTGGCAACTATTCATTCTGTTAAGGGTTTGGAGTTTTCAACAGTTTTTATTACAGGGTTAGAAGAAGGAATTTTTCCTGTCTTAAGGTCTGGCGGTTATAATGATATTGAAGAAGAAAGACGCCTTATGTATGTTGCTATGACACGTGCCGAAAAAAGACTTTATATGTCACATTGCAGGGTAAGGTATCTTTATGGCAAAAGAGAAGACCATTTTCAATCTCGTTTTTGGGAAGAAATATTTGATGAAGAAGAACAAAGTCAAAGAAAAGGCGATTATTCATCTTACAGACAAAATTCCAAAAAAACTGATGATAATTATTATAAGATTAGTGCTACAATAAATACTGAAACCGATTTTGTTCCAAAAACTCATCAGCAGCCGACTAAATTAAAGATAGTATCAATTGATAAAAACTATACCGCAGGTGTTAAGGTAAAACACAAAGCTTACGGCATAGGCACAATTATGAATATTAACGGAGAAGGCAATAATGCACTTGCTAAGATTGATTTTGAACAAGTCGGTGTAAAAAACCTTATTTTGGCTATTGCACCATTGGAGATTGTTAATGAATAATCTTATGAAAGAGCTTGTTGATAAGCTCAATCTCTATGCCTATCATTATTATGTTTTGGATAATCCTATAGTCAGTGATAAGGAATATGACGCCTTATATGACCAATTAGTTAAACTAGAAAAAGAATCAGGCATTATACAAGAAGATTCGCCTACCAGAAGAATAGGCGGCGAGCCTATTTTAAAATTTGGCACTCATAAGCATATTTCCAAGCTGTATTCTTTGGATAAAGTTCAATCGACAGAAGAATTGAAAAGCTGGTATATAAGACTTGTAAAATCTTTAAAAGGAATCGAGCCTGTTCTGACTGTTGAACATAAGCTTGATGGGTTGACACTATGTTTGACTTATGAAAAAGGTTTGTATGTACGAGCTACTACAAGAGGTAATGGAGAGCGAGGCGAGGACGTAACCGAACAGGTAAAGACAATAAAGGGTTTTCCTTTAAGAATAGATTTTCAAGGGCTTATGGAAGTTCAAGGCGAGGGCATAATGAGAACTTCAGTCTTTAATGAATATAACAAGACTGCAAGCGAAACCTTGAAAAATCCCCGAAATGCCAGTGCAGGTGCAATAAGAAATCTTGACCCAAAGGTTACAGCAAAACGCAATTTAGATATATACTTTTATAATATAAACTATATAGAAGGCGGTACAATCAATTCTCAAATTGATATGATGGATTTTTTAGCTAAAAACCGCTTTATGACTTCAGAATTTTTCGTCTGTAAAACATTGGATGAGGTTCTGGATGCTGTAGAAAAAATTGACCGTACAGGCTTGGATTATATGATTGACGGTATAGTTATTAAAGTTAATGACATTGACTTGAGGTCTAAACTTGGTTATACAGACAAGTTTCCCAGATGGGCAGTAGCGTATAAATTTGAAGCAGAAGAAACAACTACTATTATTAAAGATGTAAAATGGCAGGTTGGCAGGACAGGTAAACTAACGCCGCTTGCATTTTTAGAGCCGATAGAACTTGCAGGAGCAACCGTATCAAGAGCAACATTGAACAATATGGGGGATATTGAAAGAAAAAGCGTAAAAATAGGCTCAAGGGTTTTTGTCAGACGCAGTAATGATGTTATACCAGAGATTACAGGGCTAGCACAGGCTCATTCCGACGATTTGGATATTGAAATTCCTTCGATATGTCCTTCTTGCAATCAAAAGTTGGAATCAATAGGTGCCAATATCTTTTGTGTTAATTTTTTTGATTGTCCTGCATTAATTAAGGGTAGACTAGAACACTTTGTATCCAAAGAATGTATGGATATTGAAGGATTAAGTGAAAAAACTATAGCGCAATTATATGAAAAATTAAATATTACCTCACCTGTTGATTTATACAAGCTCTCTAAAGAACAGCTTTTAACATTAGAAGGTTTTAAGGATAAGAAAGCAACTAATATTATAAATTCTATTAAAAACAGTAAAGGTAAAAATCTGGATGCTTTTATTAACGCAATAGATATTCCCAATGTGGGCAAAAAGACATCCAAAGATCTGGCTCAAAAATATCAAACTATGCAAGCGTTCATGAATGCGGGATATGACGAATTGAGTTCAATTAATGAAATAGGGGATGTAATAGCCTTAAGCATAATAAACTTTTTTAAAGAGCATTATGATTATGTAAATCAATTAATAGATATAATTAAGCCTGTTTTTGATAAACCAGATATACAAAGTTCTATATCTGGTAAAAAACTAGTAATAACAGGTACTTTGGAAAAGCATAAAAGGGCAGAAGCCCATAAGATTATTGAAAAATTGGGCGGAATTGTTTCTGATACGGTAACAAAAGACACTGATTTTTTAATTGCAGGAAAAGATGCAGGAAGCAAATTAGACAAAGCAAAACGTCAGGGTATAGAAATACTAAGTGAACAGGATTTTGAAAGTCTTATTAACGATTGAAACAATAGTTCTGTTATGATATAATTAAGTTTAAATATTATGGCATTTTACATGCCTTGTTAGGCGGATACACATGAAAAGCATGACTGGATATGGAAAATCTAACATCAAAAATGAGTATGGAGAATTAACTGTTGAAATAAAATCAGTTAACAATAGATTCTTGGAAATTAATACTCATATTCCCAAAAGCATGGTTCTAAACGAAGAGCCTATTAGAAAAAGCATTCAAAGTTATATAAAACGAGGTACAGTTGATATATTTTTTGGTTTTACATTAAATCCTGATGTACCCAAACAAATTGAACTTGATATACCTACAGTGTTGTCATATATTACTGCATCCAAAAACCTAAAAGAAAAATTTGATGTAATTGACGATTTGTCAGCGTCTTCTTTGTTACGTTTTCCTGATGTGCTAAAATCTAATTTGGCAGACAACAATATATGGGACGATATTTATATTTTGGGTATTGAAAATTCTTTAAAAGAACTTGAGAAGATGCGAGAAACTGAAGGTATAAGCATTCTTGCTGATATGAATAAGATAATTACTAATCTTAATAATCTTTTATCTCAAGTTATCAAAAGAGCTCCATTAATTGTCAGTGAATATAGAGAAAAAATTAAATCAAGAATTTCTGAATTACTTAATGATTATGCAATAGATGAACAAAGACTGCTTAATGAAGTAGCATTTTTTGCCGATAAAGCGGATATTAATGAAGAGATAAGCCGTATGACTTCACACTTGGAACAGTTCTCAAATGAAATTAATAGCCTTGACTGTTCAGGCAGAAAGCTTGATTTTATTTCTCAGGAAATGACCAGAGAAGTCAATACAATGTGCAGCAAATGTAATGATATAAGCGCTACTAAGATTTTGATAGAAATGAAAAGCGAAGTAGAAAAGCTCAAAGAGCAAATCCGCAATGTGGAGTAGATGATGGAAAAAGGGCTGCTTATAGTTTTGTCAGGTCCAAGCGGTGTAGGTAAGGGCACGATTAATAAAAGAGTGAGAGAATTGATGCCTCAAATACAAAAGTCTATTTCTGTCACAACAAGACCAATAAGACCAAACGAAGTTAACGGACAACATTATCACTTCATATCTCAAAACGAATTTGATAATCTTATTAAAGAAAATGAGCTTTTGGAATATGCCAAGGTCTATCAAAATTATTACGGCACACCCAAAAAGCCGGTTATAAATGCTCTTGAAAACGGTATAGATATGATTTTTGAACTTGACATTCAAGGAGCAAGGCTTATAAAACAAGCTTATGATGATTGCATTCGTATTTTTATAACACCTCCGTCTATAGAAGAACTGCATAACAGATTAAACAACAGGGGAACGGAAACAGAAGAAGTTAAGGCATTGAGACTTTCTGAAACAAAAAAAGAGCTTATCGAAGCAAAGTACTACGACTATATGGTAATAAATA
>CALAYY010000208.1 GCA_937895465.1 uncultured Clostridia bacterium
TACTTATAGATACAGCAGGCAGACTGCACAACAAAAAGAACTTGATGGAAGAACTCAAAAAAGTAACACGAATTGCTGAGCGTGAGTACCCAGAGGCTAATCATATACGCTTACTTGTTTTGGATGCGACTACAGGTCAAAATGCACTTTCTCAAGCAGATATTTTTAATGAGGCGGTTGAATTAGACGGAATAATTTTGACCAAGTTGGACGGAACAGCAAAAGGCGGAATAGTGCTTGCCATATCCAAAAACCTAAAACTACCTGTTATGTATGTCGGCGTGGGCGAAGGCATTGACGATATGATAGAATTTGATTCACATGAATTTGTAGAATCAATTGTTTAATATTTTTTATTTTTTTCTAATAATTTTATTGACAAAAAACTATCCCAAGTGTTATATTGTCTTGTGTAAAGCAAATGTACTTTACAGGACGAAAAATGAAAGATTTGGAGATTGGGTTATTAGCCGATTTTTACGGCGGATTATTAAATGAAAAGTCACGGGATATTCTGGACAGGTTTTATAACAAGGATATGTCTTTGGGAGAAATTTCAAGTGAACTTGGAATTACCCGTCAAGGCGTAAGAGACTACATAACACGTGCCAAAAAGGTGCTGACAGAATACGAAGACAAGCTCAAGATGGCTTCCAGATTTTATGAAATACGAGAAAGGATTACAGATTACAAACAAAACTTAACACAATCTAGGTCTATCGAAAAAGACGAATTAATATTTTTTTTGGATAGCTTGTTAAAACTAATATAGACATTAGGAATAAAATGGCGTTATTTAAAGGATTAAGCGAAAAATTAAATCATATATTTTCTAAGATTGCCCACAAGGGCAGACTTAGCGAGCTAGAAGTCAAAACGGCTCTTAGAGAAATAAGAGTTGCACTTTTGGAGGCGGATGTCAATTTTGCCGTCGTCAAGACTTTTATTGCCAAAGTTTCAGAAAAAGCGGCTGGTGCAGAAATTCTTAACAGCCTTACCGCTTCTCAGCAAGTAATTAAGATTGTTAATGAAGAATTAATAAATCTTATGGGCGGCACTTTATCCAAGCTTGAGCTTTCAGGAAATCCAGCTGTAATTATGATGTGCGGACTTCAGGGTGCAGGTAAAACCACAATGTGCGGTAAGCTTGCCAACATGCTAAAAAAGCAAGGACGCAATGTAATGCTAGCCGCCTGCGACGTATATAGACCTGCCGCAATTAAACAGCTTGAAATTGTTGCAAAAAACGCAGGTGCAGAATTTTTTGAACAAGGAACTTCTAATCCTGTCAAGATAGCAAAATCAGCTATTGCACAAGCATCCAAAAAGTCATGCGATACTTTGATTTTGGATACAGCAGGCAGACTTCATATCAATGACGAATTAATGAAAGAGCTAGAAGATATAATTAAGACTGCACGACCTTGTGAAGTTTTATTGACGGTTGACGCAATGACAGGTCAGGATGCCGTAACAGTAGCCCAAACATTTAACGAAAGGCTTAATATTACAGGCGTTATTTTGACCAAGCTTGACGGCGACACCAGAGGTGGGGCGGCTTTGTCGGTACGTGCCGTTACAGGCAAGCCCATTAAGTTTAGCGGTATAGGTGAGAAGATGGGCGATATAGAGCCTTTTTATCCTGACCGCATGGCTTCAAGGATTTTGGGAATGGGCGATGTTCTGACGCTTATAGAAAAAGCGCAAGCCACCGTCAACGAAGAAGACCTAAAAAAGATGGAACGCCGTATTGCCGAAAATAGCTTTACTTTGGATGACTTTTTGACGCAGTTTGACAGCATAAGCAAAATGGGCGGTTTGTCAGAAATTCTCAATATGATGCCTGGTGCTAATAAGCTCAATTTAAAAGACGGCGAATTAGACGAAAGCAAAATCAAAGTTTTTAAGGCAATTATTCAATCAATGACCAAGCAAGAACGCAATAATCCGGATATAATTAAGTCATCGAGACGAAAGCGTATAGCTCAAGGCAGCGGAACAAGTATTCAACAAGTCAATCAGCTGTTAAAGCAATATGAGCAAAGTAAAGAGCTTATGAAAAGATTTAGAGGCAAAGGCGGAAAAATGCGCCTGCCTTTTTAGAGCAGAAAATATATAAGACCAAATTATATATAAATACACATACATACAAGGAGATAATATTTTTTATGGCAGTAAAAATCAGACTTACTAGAATGGGCGACAAAAAATCACCTTTTTACAGAATAATAGTCGCTGATTCACGTTCACCCCGTGACGGAAAGTTTATTGAAATCGTGGGACACTACAATCCGTTACCCAATCCCGCCGAGGTTAAGATTGACGGCGAGAAGGTAAAAGAATGGATTGCCAAAGGTGCACAGCCTACCGATACAGTAAGGGCATTGCTTATTAATAACGGCATCATTGAAAAGCCTGCTAAGCCGGCACCTGCTAAGACCAAAGCAGTCAAAAAGTCCAAAGGAGCTTAATGATGATAGAGCTTGTAGAATATATGGTTAAGGGCCTTGCAGACAATCTTGACGAGGTTAAGGTAACGCAAGAAGACACAGCAATCAAAGTGGAATTATCCAAAGACGATATGGGCAAGGTTATAGGAAAACAAGGCAAGATAGTTAAGGCAATCCGTACAATAGTCCGTGCCGCAGGAATGAAAGAGGGTGTGAAATACACCGTTGAAATTCTTGACAAAACCCAAGACGAATAAGAGTTAAAAGAAAAAAGGCGGCAGGTTTTGCCGCCTTAAGTTTTTTTGGAGAATAACATGAAGAAAATGTTAATAGGGACGGTAGTAAAAGCTCAAGGCTTAAGAGGCGAAATAAAAATCAAGCCCTATACAGACGATATAGACAATCTCTTAAACATAAGAAATGTTTTTATAGACGATATTAGTTACAAGGTGTTGGCATCAAGAGAAAACGGCGGTATGTTGTTTTTTTATCTTAGCCGAATTTGCAGCATAGAAGATGCCGAAACTTTGCGTGGAAAAGATATTTTTATCGACCGTGATGATGCCGCCCCTTTAGAAGAAGGCGGACATTATATAGTGGATATCTTAGGCTGTGAGGTTTTTGCAGGACAAAATTATGTAGGCAAAGTAACTAACATTGACCAGTTTGGCTCTGCTGATATCTATACAGTAAAAGGTGAAAAAACGGTAAGATTTCCATATTTGAAAAAGCTAGTAATAAATGCTGATATTAGTAATAAAAAGATTATCTTGGATGAGAAAGTGTTTTTAGAGGTCAGTATTTATGAAGATTAGTGTACTCACACTGTTTCCAGAGATGTTTGATTCATTAAATCATAGTATTTTGAAACGGGCAATAGAAGCAGGATTTTTGGAAGTTAAGTTTTATAATATACGGGATTATTCGCTTGACCGCCATCAAAAATGCGATGATTATTCTTTTGGGGGCGGAGAGGGTATGGTAATGATGCCCCAGCCTGTTTATGATGCTTTGGAAGCTGCTGACCCTAATCATAATGCACATAGAATCTATCTTTCTCCAAAAGGCAGGACATTTAATCAAAGCATTGCAAAAGAAGTAAGCAAATTTTCCCATATAGTTTTGCTTTGCGGTCATTATGAAGGGCTTGACCAAAGAATAATAGATCATTATATTGATGAGGAGATATCTATTGGGGATTATGTTTTGACAGGCGGCGAATTGGCGGCGCAGGTTGTTATAGACTGTGTGGCAAGACTTCAAGAGGGTGTTTTGGGTAACGACAAATCCGCTCATTTTGAAAGCTTTGAAAACAATAGATTAGAATATCCTCATTACACCCGCCCTAGAGATTTTATGGGGCATAGCGTGCCTGAGGTGCTTGTAAGCGGAGACCATAAGGCAATTCAAAAATGGCGTGAACAAGAGAGCAAAATTTTGACCAAAAAGCATAGACCTGATTTGTTAAAGGATTAGATATGAATATTCAATGGTTTCCAGGACATATGGCAAAAGCCATAAGAGAAGCCGAACAAAACCTAAAAGTTGTGGATGCTGTTATTTATGTGTTGGACTCACGTGCAGTCAGCGCATGCATTAACAACCACTTTTTAAAAATGCTGGGCAATAAGCCTATTTTGTATGTTTTAAACAAAGCTGATTTGGCTGACGCTAAAGCCAACAGGGATTGGATAAAACACCTTACAGGCGAAGGCAGCTTAGCAGTAAGTGTCATAGCCACCAAAAGCGGCGGTGCTAAGGTTATTATTCCAAAAATCAAAGAATTAGTTAAAGTCCAGATTGAAAAATGGCAGAAAAAGGGTATTAATTACACGCCTAAGGTTATGGTAGCAGGTATTCCTAATACAGGAAAATCATCTATAATCAATTCTTTGTGTAATTCTGGCAAAGCCAAGACAGGCAACAAGCCTGGAGTCACACGCGGCAGACAATGGGTAAGAGTTGACAACATAATTGATATGCTAGATACTCCAGGTGTGTTAGCACCTAAACTTGATGATATAGATTTGGCTAAGCATCTTGCTTTTATCGGCAGTATAAAAGATGATATACTAGATATTGTTGAGCTTGCCCGAGAATTTTTGTTTGAGATGAATCAAAAATTTCCAGATAATCTTATTAATAGATACGGACAAAACTTGAATAGCCTTGAAACTATCGCTTCGTCAAGAGGATATCTAATAAAAGGCGGAGAGTTTGATATAGAGAGAACGGCGGCGGCAGTTTTGGACGATTTTCGCTTAGGAAGGCTGGGCAAAATTTCTTTGGAATTGCCGCCTGTTACGGAGTAAAAGCTTGGAAAAAAACTGTTTGAATTACGAAAAAAAACTTGACGGATATCAATACATCTGCGGCATTGACGAAGCAGGGCGAGGTCCTTTAGCTGGACCTGTGGCTTGTGCCGCTGTTATAATGCCAAAGGGACAGTATATAGACGGTGTTGACGACAGCAAAAAAGTTCCTGAGCAAAAAAGAGAAGAGCTTTTTGAAATTATCATAAAGCAAGCTATTGCCTATAATGTCGTTATGATTGACCATAAGGTAATTGACGAAATTAATATTTTGCAAGCTACCAAAAAAGGCATGGAACAAGCAGCTAAGGGGCTGAAACTTGTGCCTGATATTATTTTGGTTGATGCTGTAAAAGGTCTTAACTTGCCCTGCCGATATGAGTCAATAATAAAAGGCGATGCATTGTCCTATAACATTGCGGCAGCAAGTATTTTGGCAAAAGTCACAAGAGATAGATATATGAGAGAAATGGACGAGCTTTATCCGCAGTATGGGTTTAAAAGCTCAAAAGGCTATCCTACAAAATCTCATTTTGAAGCTTTGAAAAAATGGGGGATTTGTCCTATACACAGAATGAGTTTTTTGACCCATGTGGATTTTAATGAGAATGTAAAGATAGATTCTGATATTTAAAACTTTTGAGGTGATGATGAAACAACAAAACACTCAAAAAGGCAGAATAGGCGAAGCAAGGGCAGAATTTTTTTTAAAACAATCAGGCTACAAAATTATTACAACCAATTATAGATGCTCTGCAGGCGAAATTGATATTATAGCAGCGGACAATAATACCTTAGTGTTTTTGGAAGTCAAAAGCAGGCGTAGCTTAGATTATGGCAATCCGTCAGAAGCCGTTAACTATAAAAAGCAACATCATATTGCAACATCCGCCATTACATATATTAAGCAAAACAATCTTTTTAATCTGCCTGTCAGGTTTGATGTTGTTGAGATAATCGGAGATGATATTAAGCTGATAAAAGGGGCATTTGAAACTGATATTTGGTATTAAAAATGTATTCAAAACTTGATATATATCAAAGCTTATAACTTGACATTAGGAAAAATTTGTTTTAAATAATATAAGAACATTAAAAAACTTCAAATTACAGGAGGCAAAAAATGCAAAAAAAAGAGTTTAAAGCAGAGTCCAAAAGACTGCTGGAATTGATGATTAATTCTATCTATACCCACAAAGAGATATTCTTGCGAGAGATTATATCTAACGCTAGTGACGCATTGGATAAGATGTATTACAACGCTTTGACAGACAGCAGTATTTCTTTTGATAAGCAAAATTATTATATAAGAATAAGTATAGACAAGGACAATCGCACGCTTACCATTTCGGATACAGGCATTGGTATGACTAAGGAAGAACTAGAAACCAATTTAGGCACTATTGCCAAAAGCGGCTCATATGATTTTAAGCAGACCAAAGAGAAAAAAGAAGATATCAATATCATAGGACAATTTGGTGTAGGATTTTATTCGGCATTTATGGTTTCAGAACATGTAAAAGTAATAACACGAAGCTATAACTCTGAAGAAGCTTATCTATGGCAGTCTGACGGTTCAGACGGCTATACAATAGAGCCTGCATCCAAAGATACTATTGGAACAGATATTATTCTAAAGATTAAGGACAATACAGAAGAAGAAAAATATGAGGAGTTTTTGGAAGATTACCGCATAAAAGGGCTTGTCAAAAAATATTCGGATTTTATAAGATATCCTATTAAGATGCTTACAACTAAAAGCCGAAAGAAAGAAGGCACAGAAAACGAATATGAAGATTATAAGGAAGACGAAACTCTAAACAGCATGGTGCCTATCTGGCGGAAAAACAAGTCTGAACTAAAAGACGAAGACTATGAAAAGTTTTATGAAGAAAAGCATTACGGCTTTGGAAAACCCTTGTCATATATTCATCAAAATGTTGAGGGAGCAACTAATTTTAGAGCAATAATGTATATTCCTGAGCAAGCACCGTATGATTTTTATACCAAAGAGTATCAAAAAGGTCTTGAACTGTATTCTAACGGCGTTCTTATTATGAATAAATGTGCGGATTTGCTGCCTGATTATTTTGCTTTTGTTCAGGGTCTTGTTGATAGTGAAAATCTTAGCCTTAATATCTCAAGAGAACTTTTACAGCACGACAGACAGCTTCAGTTTATTGCCAAAAAGCTCAAAGAAAAAATCAAATCAGAGCTTATCAGCATACAAAAGAACGATAGAGAAAAATACGAAAAGTTTTATAAAAGCTTTGGAAAAACATTAAAATATGGTGTTTATTCTGACTTTGGCATGCACAAAGATGATTTGCAGGATTTGATTATGTTTTATTCATCAAAAGAAAAAAAGCAGGTTACTTTGGAGGAATATGTTTCCCGTATGCCAAAAGAGCAAAAATATATTTATTATGCAACAGGTGAGAGCGTTGAACGTATAGAAAAATTGCCCCAGACAGAAACTGCAAGTGAAAAAGGCTTTGAGATTTTGTTCTTTACAGATGAAATTGACGAGTTTGCAGTAAAGGTTTTGGGGAAATTTAAGGAAAAAGAATTCAAATCCTTGTCAGAAAGCGGAGATATAGGACTTGATGATGATAAAGATAAAAAAACTCCTAAGGAGAAAAAAGAAGATAAGGATATTTTTGAGGCGGCAAAAGAAGTCTTAAAAGACAAGGTTAAGGATGTTAGGGCTTCCAACAAGCTAAAAACTCATCCGGTATGTATGACTAGCGAAGGTGCATTGTCAATAGAAATGGAAAAGGTTTTGTCTGCTGTACCCAATAACCCTGGTGTAAAGGCAGAGAGAGTACTAGAAATCAATACTTCTCATCAAGTATTTGATTCTTTGAAAAACGCCCATAAAACAGATAAAGATAAGTTTGAATTATATGTAAATCTCCTGTATCAGCAGGCAATACTGATAGAAGGCTTGTCTGTATCTGACCCTGTGGAATTATCTAATAACATTTGCAAACTTATGGTTTAATAAAAATACAAACTCAAAAACGCTGACAAAATCTTGTCAGCGTTTTAAGGTATCAAAACCCTTGAAATACTAAGACCGCCGCAAACGATTTGGCGGTCTTTTATATAATAAAATATGCTAGGAAAATTTTAATATAGACTTTAAAAGTCATGTACAAATAACTTGATATGCGTATTGACAAATGCTATATAATATATTAATCTAATAAAGAAATATGGTATTTCTTTAGCTAAAATTTATAATTAAATAGTATCATAAGTGAAGATTGGTTTGCAACTTACATCGCAATTAATTGGATTAATCAAGATAGATGTCTAATTAAAACCTTAGAAGATAAAGACAAGAAGAGTTTAGTCCTTAATGATGTTTTAAAAAACAAAAGAAATGTGTTTAAAATAAGAATAAAGCCATTATGTTCTTTATAATATCAAAAAGGAGACTTTTCTATGAAAAAGCTATTAAATAATCCCAAAATTGTTATCTGCTTTTGTGCTTTTATTATATCAGCAATTGGACTATTAATTATGATGTTATTGTGTTTTTTACCTAATTGGCATCCTAGCGGTATTATTACTGCTATTAAAGAATTTGTTCTGGGTATGCCCATAATATTTATCTTTTTATTTATCGGTACTGCTTATATGAACTATGAAGGAAGCGGAACTCCTAGAAACATTGCAATTAATTTAGGCTTTCATGCTTTTCTTTTCTTGACTGTTATCTCATTAATTTTATTAATATATACTATAGACAAAAGCAAAAAAACAAAACAAGAGATAAAATATTAATACAAAAAAGAAAAGAAAAAATACCTTATTTTTAAAGAATTACGATTAAAACATCTTTAAGACCAACGGGAATCAAATAGGTATATAAATTAAGAGTCTGTTATTTAAACAGACTCTCTTGCGATAATTTGATTTTATTCTTTTGGCATATTATCATACTTGTATGCAAGCACCATAAGATTATCTCTTAGATGAACATTTTCAACAATTACATCTTCAGGCACATCAAGATCTACATAACAAAAATTAAGTATAGCTTTTATGCCTGCATCTACAACCTGTTTTGCTACTATTGAGCCTTCTTGTGAGGGCACGCACAAGATAGCAAGGTCAGTATTATGTTCTTTAATAAATTCGGGCAGTTCATTAATAGGAAAGACATGATATCCATTGATATCAGGCATTTCAGCGATATCAAAAACGCCTTCTAATTTGAATCCACGATTACGAAACATTCTATGAGATATAAGCGCTTTTCCTCTGTTGCCAGCACCTACTATCATGACCTTCTTTTCTTTATCAAGCCCTAATACTCTTTTTATCTCATCATATAGTTCCCTTACATTATAACCGTAACCTTGCTGTCCTGAGATAGTAAAATGTCCCAAATCATGCCGTATCTGTGATGCAGTGACATTCATTTTGTGTGAGAGTTCACCAGAAGATACCTTCTTAATTCCAACATTCATATAATCGTCAAGGTACCTAAAGTATCTTGGAAGCCTTGCTATTAGTTCCTTGGAAAGAGTTTTTTCCCCCATGTCAACCTCCGAGTTCTATGTTATTAATTTATTATAACATAATAGTAATTGTTTGACAATATAAGAAAGTGTTTTTCTAAAATTGTGAGTGTATCGTCAATGATGAATAATATAATAATTAATAAAGTTTTATGTGTTAATAAAAGACTTCTAATTGCCCTGTAAGCCATCATAAAATAAATAGTATAAATTGTTAAGGTGCGTTTGAATTTATGGATTTTATGGCAGAACTGTCAAGACTAATAAATTTGCCTGCCGATACTATTTTGCAATACAGATATACCGTTTTTGGAGGGCGTGCTGTATATGTTGCAGGGCATAAGGGTATCCGGTCTTTTGGCTCAGATGTTATGGAACTGAAAATCGGCAAGCAAAGTTTGGTTATTACAGGGCAAAATTTATCAATTAAGCATCTAAGCAATGACGATATGATTATTATAGGCGATATAAATTCGGTTGCTATAAACAAATAAAAAAAAGGCTTATAGATGTTTTTAAAAGCTGTTGATTATATATTGGGTAAAAATAAGGTTGAAATAACAGGACTTAATATTGACCGCCTTATCAATGAATTGATTAATAAAGGCATAGTCCTTAACGATATTCAGCGTGTTTCTCATAGGGTTGTAATAGTTTGTGTCACCGACAAGATGCTCAAAAAGCTGTTGGTTTACATAAAACCTTTATGGTATAATGTTACCGTATTATACAACTTTAGTCTTATTAATAGTCTAAAGACTTTGCTGACAAAAAGGCTGGGACTTTTGATGGGATTGATAGCGGCTATTGTAATAGTTGCTATATGTAGTCTGTTTGTTTGGGATATCAAAGTAATTGGCAATGAGATAATAAAAGACGATATCGTTTTTGAAAAGCTAGGGGAATTAGGCGTTAAAAAAGGCTGTCTTATAAATGATATTGACCGAAAAGAAATTGCCAGAAACCTAACTATTGAGCTTAGCGAGTCCAGCCTTATAAGCATTGAAATAAAGGGTGTTACACTCATAGTCAATATAAAAGAGCGTATAACAAGACCTGATCAAGACAATCAAGAATTTTCTGATGAGATAGTAAGCGGTTTTGACTGTCAGATAACTAAGATAGCTCTACTCAACGGCACTGTTATGGTAAGGTCAGGCGATATAGTAAAAAAGGGCGAAATCTTGGGTGCTGCTTATGAAGATTATTATGAGGGAAGTGAAAAAATACGCAAGAGTATAAGGGCAGAAGGAGAATTTTGGGGGAAGGTTTGGTTTACAAGCACAAGATACTGTGCGACTGAGAGCGTGCAATATAAGCAGACAGGAAATAGTAAAACACATTTTATTTGGGAAATGTTTTTTAAAAACCGCAAAATAAAACCTTCTCCTTATTCATTGTACGAGTCAAAGTCTGAGGTTATAAAATTAGATTTTTTGTTACCGCTTACCATTTATAAGACAAAATATTATGAGTTAAAGCCTGAACTTGTCGGTATGACACTAGAACAGGCGCAAGCGTTATATGGAGCTGAAGTTTTGGAAGAAGCTCGCCAAAAGGTAGATAAAGAGGCTGTAATTTTAAATAGCTATATAAGAGCTTATGAAGAAAACGGACTTATCAGAATTGATGGAGTTGTTGAAACAGAAATGAAGGTGGGTACAAGGCAAAAAAAATAATTTAGACGAAAGATTGTTTTTAATATATGATATAATAATATAATAAATACAAATCATACATTTAAAAAAAATGCATACAGGAGAATTTTTTGACAGAACACATTAACTTAAATTCAGATAAAATGCTTACACTTTTTGGAGCATACGATGAGAACATAAGACTTATAAGTGAAAATTACGGTGTCACAATCATACCCAAAGAAAGTTTTGTTGAAATATCAGGAACGCAAGAAGCGGTATATCAAGCAAAAGAGCTTTTGGACAAGCTGTGCGAATTGATGGATAAAGGTCATGAGATAAATAAAGAAATAATAATTGCAGCAATTGACCTTGCTTCGCTTAACAGGCTAAATGAAATAGTCTCAATTAGCACAGAAACAATAGCCGTAACATCCAAAGGCAAACCAGTAAAATGCAAAACCTTAGGACAAAAAGAATATGTCAACGCCATAAAAAATAACACTATTGTGTTTGGCACAGGCCCAGCCGGTACAGGCAAGACATATCTGGCGGTAGCTATGGCAGCAGCGGCGTACAAAAAAAGAGAAGTCGAAAAGATTGTTTTAACTCGTCCTGCTATAGAAGCAGGAGAAAAGCTAGGGTTTTTGCCGGGAGATCTTCAGACCAAAGTTGATCCGTATTTGAGACCTTTATATGATGCTTTGCAAGAGATGTTTGGATTAGATAACTATGCCAAGCTTTTGGAACGGGGTGTTATAGAGGTAGCACCGCTTGCTTATATGCGAGGCCGTACGCTTTCAAATGCCTTTATAATTTTGGATGAGGCACAAAATACAACAATTTTGCAAATGAAGATGTTCTTGACAAGGTTGGGCAATCAGAGTAAGGTTGTTGTTAACGGAGACACCACTCAGACAGATTTGCCCTTTGGGACAGCGAGCGGACTTTTTCATGCGGCAAAAATCTTGACAGGCATCAAAGGAATTGCTACAATAACACTTTCGTCAAAAGACATTGTGAGAAATCCTTTGGTTAGAAATATAATTTCTGCCTATGACAATGATACCAAGAAATTGGATAAAACCGATGAACGAGATAAAGCAAATAGAAAACAATAAAAAAACAAATCTTGCCAACATCATGATAATTGCGGTATGCGTTATCTTTATGCTGGCTATTATGGTCATAAGATTTAATATAATAGATAAAAGAGCATTTGATGAAACGATTTTTATTTATCTAAGTCTTGTGGCAGTCTTTTCATTGTGCTTTACAGTCGTATTGTTTGCCCTAAAACACCTTAATACCGTAAGATATACGGTAAAAGTATTTGGGCTTATATGTTTTGTAATATCCATTACTTATGCTATCTGTATATTTATTGAAAAACTAAGTCCTTATGCTATGCCTGTAACTTTGGCGGTGTTATTGCTAAGTGTGTTTACGGATACCAAAGTTGCTTTTTTGGGCAATGTCTTTTGCGTGCTTATGCTGTACATAACACTTATGTCTCTTGCTATATCTGGTGGACAGCAAATGCCTTATTGGTTATTGCCCATGATGGTTTTTGCCATTACGGCAGGGACTATTTTGTCAATTACGGTAAACAGAGATACCAGAAGGCTTACTTTTATATTTTTTGGAATCTTAATTAATACGGCATGTCTGCCTCTACTAATTATTAATGAACTTATAACTCAATTTTCTTTTAGTGAGTTAATTAATGTCTTGCCCTATGCACCGTCTTTGATTTTCGGGTCAGTTTTATTTGCTTTGATGTTACAGCCTATTATAGAAGTTGCTTTTAATGTCAATTCTAATTTTAGGTTAATGGAGCTGTGCGATCATCACAGACCGCTGCTGCTTAGACTTGCCAAGTCCGCTCCGGGTACATTTAACCATTCTTTGACGGTTGCTAACTTAGCCGAAACTTGTGCCAGAGCAATCAATGAAAATACATATTTTGCCCGTGCGGCAGCTTATTATCATGATGTAGGCAAACTCAAAAACACACGGTATTTTAAAGAAAATCAGTTTAACGAAGCCAATCCTCATGACGGTCTTACGCCAGAGGTTTCTTGCGACATAATCAGAAAACACGCATCTCAAGGTGCGGATATTTGTAAAGAGTATCGTATTCCTCAAGAAATTGCAGTGATCACAGCAGAGCATCATGGCACCATGCCCATAGCATATTTTTATAACAAGGCAAAAGAAATTACAGACAGAGAAGTGGATATCAAGGATTATAGATACTTTGGACCTATACCTACTTCAAAAGTCGCCGCAATCATAATGATATGCGATGCTGCTGAGGCTACTGTCAGGGCAATGAAAGAGCATGATTATGAAAAAGTGGAGAAGATTGTAAAAGATATAATAGACCAACGGTTAAGGTACGGTCAATTTGATAACTGCGATATCACATTAAAAGACCTTGCAACAATCAAAGATACGATAGTAAGCGCATTCGGCGGACTTTATCACGAAAGAATACAATATCCGGAAGTATAAAATATGGTAATAATATCAGAATCAACGGTAAAGCCGTTTTACAAAAAATTATTTAGAACAGCTTTAAAAGTGCTTAATCAACCAAATTATTTGTCATTAGGTCTAAACTTTATGACAAAGAACGAGATAAAAGACCTTAACAAGACCACACGTTCGCTTGACGAGCCTACCGATGTGTTGAGCTATCCCAATCTCAATCTAATAGCAGGCGAAACGGCCGATAAAAATATTTTTACATCAGAATATGACCATACGACACGCAAGCTGTTTTTGGGAGAGATAGTAATATGCGAGGAAATAGCTTTTGAGCAGGCGGCAGAATATGGGCATGAACCAAAACGGGAATTGGGTTTTTTGTTTGTACATGGATTATTGCATCTATTGGGATATGACCATATTCATCCTGAAGATGAGAAAATTATGCGTTCACTTCAGACGCAAGTTTTGTCTTTGGCAAAACTTGAAAGATAGTATTTAATCGTTTAATTTACTTGATGTTTTCTTTATTTGATTCTTTGCTTGATTCTTTATTTGATTCTTTATTTGATTCGTTTAGGCGTAACTGTTTTAATAATGCCAACGCCTCATGATGTTTTTTGGATGCGGCAGAAGTTATCCATTTTCTTGCAGAATTTATATTTTTTTCAACTCCCTCACCATAAAAAAATCTATAGCCCAATTTGTATTGAGCCTCAATATTACCGTTTTCTGCAGCAATTATATTTAATGAAACTGCTTTTTGAATATTTTTAGAGACTCCCAATCCGTTTTCATATAGGTAAGAAAGCTTAAGCTGCGCCAAAGAGTCACCCTTTTTTGATGCATCATGATACCATCTTGCCGCTTCAGCATAGTTTATCGGTATTCCTATTCCATGTTGAAAGCAATATGCTATATTGCATTGTGCCGCAACATGCTTTTGTCTTGCCGCCTTCAAAAAAAGTTCTGCAGAATTGGTATAATCAAGATTGACCCCTTTCCCAAAAAAATAACACATCGCAAGAGCAAATTGTCCGTCAGGCAATCCTTCCCGAGCTGCTTTTGTGTACCAATAGACTGCACCCTTATAATCCTGTTCTACACCTATACCAAACTCATAGCATTCACCTAAAGAAAATTGAGCTTCGAGATTGCCGTTTTTTGCCGCTTTTAAGTACCAATAAGCAGCTCTTTTTAAATCCTTTTCAACTCCGTGTCCTATTTTGAAATAATCGCCAAGATTACACTGTGCATTACTGTCGCCTTTATCTGCAAGCTGTGCAAACCAATATGCTGCCATAGCCTCCTCTTTTTGCATCCCGTTGCCTATATTATATAATTCGACGAGCTTGTATTGGGCGTCAACATATCCTTGCCGTGCAGAAGGCTTGTACCATCTTACAGCCTCTTTGCAGTCTTTATTTACGCCCAGCCCTAATTCATAAGAATTTCCTAATTGATATTGAGCTGATGCATGTCCTGATATGGCGGCTTTTTTTAGCCAAGCATAAGCCTTTTGAAAATTTTGTATAATGCCTTTACCGTTTTTATAACACATTCCAAGATGAAATTGAGCAAAAGTATTATCCTGTTTGGCTGATAGGGTGTACCAATATACCGCCTTTGCAAAATCACACTTAACCCCAATACCGTTATAATAGCAATTACCTATTTTTAATTGGGATTGAGCATCATTTAAAAAAGCTTGATCAAAAGCCCTTTTAAGTTCGATTGAAATTTCTTCTCCACGATATAACAAAACTTATACCCCAAAAATCGGATAATATATATATTATATAAGATAATACAACTATAATCAATAAGTAATCTTAATTAATTTTTTGGCTTTTCCAAAAATTGCTTGCCGAGTTTTTACACAACAAAGATATAAAACTATAGACATACTTTTTCCAATCTGCTACAATATGAAACGATTATTAAGATTGAAAGGTAAATTATTAATGAAATCAGGATTTATTGCCATAATAGGAAGACCTAATGTAGGCAAATCAAGCTTACTTAATGCCATTTTAGGCACCAAAGTAACTATCGTTTCTCCAAAGCCTCAGACAACAAGAAGAAAAATAACCGGAGTGTTAACTCAGGACGATACGCAATTGGTTTTTACAGATACACCGGGAATTTTCAAACCCCGCAACAGTCTTGGGGATTATATGATGCATGAGGTAGAAGCTGCCGCGCAAGAAACGGATATTATAATGCTTGTTTTGGATGCCAAAGACGGCCTGACCCAAAACGACAAAGATATTTTGGAACAGTACAAACAAGCCAAGGTTATTGTTGCCCTCAATAAGACTGATATCGCCAAGCCCGAACAAGTTTTACCCACGATAGAAAGATTAAAGGCTTTTTCCAATATAGCCGAAATTGTACCTGTAAGTGCAATTACCAAAGACAATATAGATGTTTTGATTAATTTGTTAAAGAATAATGTAAGTGATGATATCTTTTATTATCCTCAAGACCAGATAACAGACCTTGATTTGACTGAACGCATTTCTGAGGTAATACGTGAAAAAGCCATGTACTGTTTGCAGCAAGAAATTCCACACGGCGTTGCTGTCGAAATAGAAAGATATTCGGACGACCGTATTGCAGAAATTGATGCGCTTATTGTTTGTGAAAAAGACAATCACAAGGGAATGATTATTGGTGCAAAAGGCGCTATGCTCAAAAAAATAGGTTCTATGGCAAGAACAGATATAGAAAACATGCTGAATAAAAAGGTTTTTTTGACCTTATATGTCAAGGTTATCAATGACTGGCGTGAGCGAAAAAACATTCTCTATGATTTGGGTTATAAAAATTAGTCAAATATTTGGTGCCGTAAATAGTATTACGGCATTTTTTATTATTAAAATCCTATAAAAAGATATATATTTTGTCAAATTTATCGGCTTTTTACTGCAAAATTTTATTTTATAATGTTAATAGGGGAAACTATTTTGCGTAAAAAACTGATTATTTTATTTTCAATTTTGACTTTTTTGGCTGTTATGATTATTTTAAACAGCGTAGTATTTAGCGTGAAAAAAATTTCTGCCAATATAGTAAATGCAGACGATGAACGCCTTTGTCAAAATATCAAGGACAGCGCACAGATAACCCCTCAAAGCATCTTTTTTCTTAATGAGGATTTGATTATAAAAAACATTAGCCGTTCGGTGCCTCAAGTCAAGGTAATAAAATTAGAAAGAAAGTTCCCTGATAAGCTTATTATACATGCGTATAAGCGAGAAAAGATATGCTATATAAAATATGATAATGTCTTTTATATACTTGGTGAAGATCTTGTTGTTATGGATATTATCAACACCCGACCTAATGATGTTTTTGAACTGTTTATGGGCGATGATATTGATATGAGCGATACTTTGGAAGGCGAGGAGCTAAAGATACATTCAACAGCAAAGGCTGAGATGATACAGCTGATTAGCTGTATTAAAAACATCGG